>JASHUI010000765.1:0-2667 GCA_030040095.1 Streptosporangiaceae bacterium
CGAGTGACCCGCCGCCGACACCAGCCGCGCCCCCGCCTGCCCGACCATGGCGCGCAACCCGGCCTCGGCGCCCGGGTCCTCCTCCAGCAAGTCCGCGAGCCGCCCCGCCCACCGCTGCGCCAGGGCGGCCCGCGCCCGCTCCAGCTCCGCCCCGGTCACCGCCGCGAGCTGGCGACGGGTCTCCTCCAGCCGCCGCCCCGCCAGCTCGCCCTGCCCCGGCCCGCCACGCCCGAACAACCGCGCCACCCCGTCGCGGACAGCCTCCCAGCCATCACCAGCCGCAGCCGCCGCCACCAACTCACCCGCCCGCGCTGCCAGCGCCCCCAAGTCCTCCGCTAACGGCATCACTGCCCCCTCCAGCACGCGACCCAACCATCGCACGCCCAAACACCCCACGCCAGGCACACCACCCCACAATGAATACGGCGTAGCTACTTCACTTGGTGCCCGGTCCATTGTTGTCCACTGAGCCCTCGCCAACGCGTGCCAGTCGGCCAGAGCCGGAAGAGTATGCCCACCTTCCGGGATTACACCTACGGGAAGCCAGGCACGGGTCAAGTCGGCACCGGCGAGATTCGCGCCCGCGAGATCCGCGCCGCGAGATCTGCGCCCGCGAGATCTGCGCCCGCGAGATCTGCTTCCGGCAGGTCAGCGTCGGTGAGGTCGGGCCTCGTCAGGTCCGCGCCCGCCAGGTTCGCTCCGCGAAGCTGCTGCCGACGAGTTCGGCATTCGTGAGATCAACCTCGATCAGTTTCGCGCCAGTGAGGCTCGCGCCGCGAAGGTGCGTGCCCGCGAGGGTGCTATTGGTGAGCGTTCAAGTCCAAGGTCCGATGACGGTCAAACGATCTTGGAAGCCGTCCCACGGGCGTCCCACAAGACCTCTGACCTGCAAGTTTGGTCGGGATGCCGGGATTTGAACCCGGGGCCTCCTGCTCCCAAATCAGCTCCAGCCAGTAGCTGTACATCTCCTGGCGTCGGTATGGCGTTCACCTGGGACGATGTTCGCTAGAAGTCGCTCGAGATGGCCCGTCGTCTGGGCACGTTGGCTCCCACTTTGGCTCCCCGACCGGAGCACTTCCGGGACAACCAAGACACTCGGCTCAGGAACAACCGAGCGTTTGCCAGGAACCCGGCAGCCTCCTATCCTCAAGAGACAGGGCAGAGAAGATATTACGAGGAATACCGACCGGAGACGCGCATGCCGACGATGACTGTCTCAGGTCGTCAGTACGACCTGGATCCCCAGCGTGTGGAGGCGGCCCTCGAAGGGCAGCTGCCAGAACCGATCCATCAGCACTTCGTGGTGATCAACGGTCGGCGCTGGCCGCCCAAGCAAGTCCTGACGCTGGTCACCGGTCTCGACCGGGCTGACTTCACCACCCATCAGGCGCGTCGGGCACTGACCCGTCTTGGCTTCCCAGCGGGGCGCGCGACAGGGCACAGAGAACATCGCCCGGCGGGACACCCGCCTGGCGCACCATCACCGCCAGCAGCCTCCGGCACCAACAGCCCACCGATGACACTAGCGGAGGCGCTCCGACCGTTCATCGGACAGTGGGTCGCGGTGCGCGGCGACGAGGTACTCGTGGCCGCCCCGTCTCCCAAGGAGGTAGTGGCCTGGCTGGCCCGGCACCGCCAGCGCGCCCAGTCGATGTTCCGCGTCGTGGACTCAGAGCAGGCCATCACCGGCGCGGCGCCACAGTGAGATTTGCCTTCCGAGAGCTGCCGGCCGCTAGCGGCGGCGCACTGACACCGCGGCCCGTTGTCGACATTGCCCTGGAGGGGCTGGACGCCGCGCCGGTCGCGTGCCTTCTCGACACCGGCGCATTGCGAACCCGGATGAGCGCGGAACTTGCTCCCCTCGCCGGGATCGAGCTATCGGGCGCCCTGACCGAGGATTTCTTCGTCGGCGGCGTGAAGACAGCCGGCGCGCTGGCCCGCGTCAACCTCATGGTGACCGATGACGCCAGCGAGTTCACCTGGGACGCGCCGGTCTGGTTCTGCGATCCATGGCCCCACCCATTCGGACTGGCCGGGCTCGAGGGGTTCCTGCATCACTTCGTCGTGACCATCCGCGCCTACGACGGATACCTCGATATCGAACCCAACCCGTGAATCTTGACCGAAGCCGACTCCAGCGCCACGGCCGCAGGATCATATAGGACGTAGCAGCAGGCTGAAGACCGGGTCGACCATCATGAGGCCATCCCTCGTCACCATCCCGGCGGAGCTGGTGGGGCCAAGCCTTAACGACCATCGCCGAGCTGGCGATAGGTGGCATGATCGGATTGTTCTTCCGCGTTCATGCTTTACGATGACCCGGCTCTGAACACGACGAGGTGGCAAAACACGAGCTGCAGCTGGGTGCATGATCCGAGCGGTTGCACGCTGGGCGCGAAAACACCTAGCGCTGTGGATGGTGGGGGCCGCAACGCTAGACGTGGCGCTCATCACGCTAACGACAGTGCTTATAGCACTCCCTGGTCAGTCTGGCAGCAATGTAAGCATCCTCATCCTGGTGCTCCTGGTGCTGTCAGTCGTGTTCCCAGTAGCCGGTTACATTAAGCAAAAGCAGTCCCGCGCAGTTAAGCAGGGTCGCTCGATGACTTCTATGGCCCGCTGATCAGTTCGTTGACCTTCATGTCCGGATACGGCAGTTCAACCGAG
>JASHUI010000766.1:0-3424 GCA_030040095.1 Streptosporangiaceae bacterium
GCGGCCGCGATCGCCCGGCGCACCGCCGCGGGGTCCACCGGCTCCGCGGTGAACTCACGGACGGTCCGGCGCTCGTACAGCACGTCGGCGGCGCCCAGCCGGAACATGTCGTCGGCGGTCGGCCGGACCAGCGCGGCGGCTCCGGGGCCGTCGGCCTCGGTGACCAGCTCGGCCAGGCCGCGCACGATGGCCACGGGCACCTGCGCGGTCTTCTCCTTGACCAGCTCGGCCGCGGCCGCGATCTCGTCCGCGACGGCCGCGATCGTCACCTCGAGCGGATTGCCGAAGGTGTCGGCCTGGCCGCGGTAGTCGCGCAGCGGCGCCACCCCGGCCGCGCCGATCGCCGTGTCGGTCAGCCCGACGCGCCAAGGCCGCCCCATGGTGTCGGTCACGATGATCCCGACGCTGACGCCGAGCCGCTCGCCCAGCGACTTGCGTAGCCGGCGGGCCGAGCCGTCCGGGTCCTCCGGCAGCAGCACGACGGTGCCAGGTGCCGTGTTGGAGCTGTCTACCCCGGCCGCCGCCAGCACCAGGCCGTGCCTGGTCTCGACGATCCTGGTCCGGCCGCGCCGGGCCACCACCCGGACCGCCTCGGCGTCGATCGCACGCTCCCGGTCGGAGCGGATCACCCGCCCCTCCGCCTTGCTGATGATCTTCGAGGTGACGACCAGGATGTCGCCGCCGCGCAGCCCGGGGGCGGCCTGGCAGATCAGCTGCCCGAGGTCGGCGCCAGGCTCGATCTCGGGCAGTCCTGCCACACCGGTGACGGTGATCTCGTTCATGGGAGCAACTCCACGGCAAGGGATAGCGCGGCGCGCGCGATCTCGGCGGACGCGGCCAGGTCGGTCATGTAGAGCGGCAGGGCGCGGACCGCGATCCCGCGCAGCCTCGGGTCGTCGGCCGCCGCCTTGTCCCGGTCGTCGACCAGCCAGCCGTCGAGCAGCCCGGCGCCGTAGTGCGCCGCGACCGCGGCCGCGGTGGTTTCGACGCCGATCGCGGCCAGGCACGCGTCGGCCATCCCGCGGACCGGTGCCCCGCCGATGATCGGCGACACGCCGACGACGGTCTTGGCCGCCACCGCGTCGGCGATTCCCGGGACCGAGAGGATCGCCCCGACGCTGACCACCGGGTTGGACGGCGGCAGCAGCACGCAGTCGGCGGCCGCGATCGCCTCGAGCACCCCCGGAGCCGGCGCCGCCTCGGCGGCCCCGGTGAAGCTGATCTCGGCGGCCGCGGCGGCCGCGTGCAGCCGCACCCACCACTCCTCGAAGTGCACGGTCCTGCCGCCCGCCTCCTCTTCCCCGTTCCCGGCCAGCGTCACGTGGGTCTCGACCCGGTCGTCGGACATCGGCAGCAGGGTGACCCCCGGCTGCCAGCGCTCGCACAGCGTGGCGGTGGCGGCGGAAAGCGGGAGGCCCGAGCGCAGCATGCTGGTCCGCGCGATGTGCGTCGCGAAGTCACGGTCACCGAGGCCGAACCAGTCCGGCCCGGCGCCGTACGCGACCAGCTCGCGCAGGACGACGTGGGTCTCGTCGGCCCGGCCCCATCCCTGCTCCTCGCTGATCCCGCCGCCCAGCGTGTACATGACCGTGTCGAGGTCGGGGCTGATGTGCAGGCCGAACAGGGTGATGTCGTCCCCGGTGTTGCCGATGACCGTGATCTCGGCCTCGGGCGCGGCGGCCTTCAGGCCGCGCAGGAAGCGGGCGCCGCCCACGCCGCCGGCCAGAACGGTAATGCGCATGCCGGAAGTCTCGCAACTGGCCGGGACGGGCGCACGGCTCACCCCCCGCCAGGCGCGGGCTGCGGGCCCCGGCGCCGTCAGCGACGGCCGCGAGAGCAGGGAAAATCCCGCCGGACTTTCCCGTCATCACGGTCAAGGAGGCGGCCATTATCACGTATTCCCCTTGACGCAGCGCAAGACACGCGGGTGTAATTTCAAGTGTGTAATTCTCGTGGTCAGGGGCTGGCACGAGCCGACGGGGCTTACCGGAGGGGGCAGGAGGTGCGCTGTGGCTGACGTCATCGTCTCGCTGGTGCACGACGGGTTCGGCATCGACGCGGACGATGCCGGAGAGTTCGGCTGGCAGGATCGCGCGCTGTGCGCGCAGACCGATCCTGAGGCGTTCTTCCCGGAGAAGGGGGGCTCGACCCGGGAGGCGAAGAAGGTCTGCCGCAGCTGCGAGGTCCGGGCCGAGTGCCTGGAGTACGCGCTCGAGCACGATGAGCGTTTCGGCATCTGGGGCGGGCTGTCGGAGCGCGAGCGCCGCAGGCTCAAGCGCCAGGCCATGTAGCCGGGGCCGGGGCCGAAGGGCGGCATCTGGCCGTCCTGGCCGTGCCCGTTCGCGTATTGTTCACGGGTACCAGTGCCCTGCATGACCGGATCACAGCCCTCAGGCCGGCCTGCAGGTGGTCGGCCCTTTTCCGGAGAGCAAGCGGACCCCACTTGTCGCCGAACGAGACCTACGCGCAGCACGTTGTCACGGCGGTGATCGTCGCTCATGACGGTGCCGCCTGGCTGCCGCACGTTATCCAGGCTCTGCTGGACCAGACCAGGCCGGTGCAGCGCGTCGTGGCCGTCGACACCGGCAGCAGGGACCGCAGCGGAGCGGTGCTGGCCGGGCTGCTCGGCCAGGGCGTCGTGTTCGGCATGGACCGCGGCACGGGGTACGGCGCCGCGGTCGCGCGCGCCTTGCAGCACCGCGCGGCGAACGTCACCGTCCCCGGCCAGCCGGGCGCCCCGCGCGGCGAGCGGCTCGAGTGGGTGTGGCTGCTGCATGACGACTGCGAGCCCGCGCCCGACGCCCTGGAGCAGTTGCTGCGCGGGGCCGCCGAGACCCGGTCCGCCGCGGTGCTCGGGCCCAAGGTCAGGGACTGGGCCGACCGGCAGGTGATCCTCGAGGCCGGGGTCACCATCGACACGGCGGGCCGCCGGATTACCGGCGTCGAGCCCCGCGAGGTCGACCAGGGCCAGCACGACGGCGACCGCGACACGCTGGCCGTCGACAGCGCGGGGATGCTGGTCCGGCGCGACGTCTGGGACCTGGTCGGCGGCTTTGACCCGGGCATGGCGCTGTTCCGGGAGGACGTCGACTTCTGCTGGCGGGTCCACGCCGCGGGATACCGGGTCCGGGTGATCACCGACGCCGTCGTCTATCACGCGGAGGCGTCCGCCCGGCGGCGGCGGCCGGTCTCGGTCTCCCGCCGTCCCCGCCAGCTTGACCGGCGTAACGCGATGCTGACCCTGATCGGCAACCTCCCGGCGCTGCCGATGCTGCGGGCGGTCGCGGGCAACGTGGGCGTCTCCATGGCCCGGGCCTTGTTCTTCCTGCTGGCCAAGCGCCTGGCCGCGGGGCTGGATGAGCTCGCCGCGCTTGGCTCGGTGCTCGGCCACCCGCTGCGGCTGCTGACGCTGCGCCGCCGCCGG
>JASHUI010000767.1:0-4987 GCA_030040095.1 Streptosporangiaceae bacterium
ACGGCATCGCCGCCCGGCTGGCCGCCGACGGCGTGGTGGGCGGAACCGGCGGCGCCCAGGCCGCGGGCGAGGCCGAGGGCGCGCCGATCGGCGCGTCCGACCTGATCACGGCGCTCCCGGCGGCCACCAGGGTGGTCAAGGCCGCCGTCAATACTTGAGCTAATAAAAGATTGACTTGCTCACCCGGTCGGGCTTAACGTTGAGTTGCTAAACGATTGAGCTACTCAGGAGATGTGCCGCGAGGCCACGGGCGGCCGGCTGGTGGGGGTCGGCGGGACAGCCGGCCGGCGGCACGGCGGGCCGGCGAGAGAGCGACCGGCGAGAGGAGGTGCGCATGGGAACGCGTTCCCGGGCCGACGACGAGCTCAACACCGAGATCCTCGACGCCATGGGTGAGCTCATCACCGGCATGCTCTCGCGGGCCGAGCAGATCGCCCAGCGGTTCGGCGTGCCGGCCTTCTGCCTCAAGGCGCTGCACGCGATCGACTCCTCGATGGCCATGCGTGACCTCGGGAAGCTCATGCACTGCGATCCGTCCTTCGTGACCGCCATCGCCGACCTGATGGAAAAGCGCGGGCTGGCCCGGCGGGAGCCGAGCACCGCCGACCGCCGGATCAAGAACCTCGTTCTCACCCCGCAGGGCTCCGAGTTGCGCGACAAGGTCGAGAGCGAGTTCCTGGCCCGTATGCCCTGGCGGGTGCTCGACCACGAGGAGCGCACCTGCCTGCTTGCCCTGATCCGCAAGATGACCCGGGCGGCCACCGACGCCGCCACGAACGGCACCCCGACGGAAGGTGCCGTGACCGAGGGCGCGCCGAGCGCGCCGACCCCGCCGACTGCCGGGGGACCAGAGGCGGGGGAGGTGAGCGAGACTCTCATCACCGGCTGACCAGGGGTAGGTCGGCCAGCGGCGCATAGCCCGCCGCCATTCCGCAACCACAGGTCCGCAACGTCCCGGCGCGCCGCCGCGACGTGAGCCTTCCACGCTCTTCAGCAAGGAGACCGACATGTCCACCGCACAGCCAGAGGTAGGGCGACTGCCAGCCCCCGGCGCCACCGACGGCGCCGAAGGCGCGCCCGGCCGGCGCCGCCTCGGCCTGGCCCTGGCCGTCATCGCCACAGCTCAGCTCATGGTGGTGCTCGACGCGACCATCGTGAACGTCGCCCTGCCGCACATCCAGAACGCGCTCGGTTTCTCCGGCTCCGGCCTGGAGTGGGTCGTCAACGCCTACGCGCTCACGTTCGGCGGCCTGCTGCTGCTCGGCGGCCGGGCCGGGGACATACTCGGCCGCAGGCGGGTGTTCATCGCGGGGATCATCCTGTTCTCCGCGGCCTCGCTGCTCGGCGGGTTCGCCACCACGCAGGCCTGGCTGCTGGCCGCCCGCGCGCTGCAGGGCGTCGGCGGCGCGATCGTGGCGCCGACCGCCCTGTCGCTGATCACCACGAACTTCTCCGAGGGCCCGCCGCGCAACCGGGCCATGGGCGTGTACGCCGCGATGAGCATCGGCGGCGCCGCGGTCGGCCTGCTGGCCGGCGGCCTGCTGACCACCTACTTCTCCTGGCGCTGGGTGCTATTCGTCAACGTCCCGATCGGGATCGTGGTGGCGTTGCTGGCCCCGCGGGTGCTCGGCGAGTCGCAGCGGCACACCGGCCGGTTCGACCTGCCCGGCGCGGTCACCGGCACGGTCGGGCTCGCCGCGCTGGTGTACGGCCTGTCCAGCGCGGCCACCACGGCCAACGGCGTCTCGCACTGGACCGATGTCAAGGTGCTGGCGTCGCTGTCGGCGGCGGTGGCCTTCCTGGCCGCGTTCGTGGTCGTCGAGGCCCGCAGCAAGCAGGCGCTGATGCCGCTGCGCATCTTCCGCAACCGGGACAGGACCGCCGCCAACCTGATCATGCTCTGCATCGGCACGTCGATGTTCGGCCTGTTCTTCTTCCTGACCCTGTTCGTCCAGCACGTCTGGGGCTACAGCGCGCTGAAGACCGGGGTCGCGTACCTGCCGATCGTGGCCGTGATCATGGCCATGGCCGGGATCAGCGCCCAGCTCGTCCCGCGCATCGGGGCCAAGCCGCTGCTGATCGCCTCGTCGTTGATCGCCGCGGGCGGGATGTTCTGGCTGTCCCGGATCGACGAGCACAGCACCTACGCCGGCGGCCTGCTGGGCCCGATGCTGGTGACCGGCGCCGGGCTCGGGCTGGCGTTCATGCCGGCCACCCTGGTCGCCCTGTCCAGGGTGGCCGACCGCGACGCCGGGCTGGCCGCGAGCCTGCCCAACGTCGGCCAGCAGGTCGGCGGCGCGATCGGCCTGGCGGTCCTCGGCACCGTGGCCTGGACCGTGGTGGCCAACACCTTCCGCGCCTCGATCGCGGC
The DNA here is from genome assembly GCA_030040095.1 of Streptosporangiaceae bacterium. GTDB lineage: Bacteria > Actinomycetota > Actinomycetes > Streptosporangiales > Streptosporangiaceae > JASHPR01. Next base: position 2,372 of record JASHUI010000767.1, read on the forward strand.
CGGGCAGGCCGCGGCGGCCGCGGCCGCCAGGGCCGGGCACCCGATCCAGCTGACCCCGGAGAAGATCAAGGCGGCGGAGACCGCGCTCTACAACCACTCCCTGGCCGTCGGGTTCTCCCGCGGGTTCGTGGTGTCGGCCGGGATCATGGCCCTGGCGCTGCTCATCGCGATCTTCATGGTCCGGGTCACCCGCGACGACCTGGCCGGGATCGACCCGATGCCCGCCTGAACCACGAGACCAGAGTTCTTGAACGCCCCGTCGCGCCCGGGCCGGGTCAGCGCCACGTTCTTGCCGGCCCGGGTGCCCGGCTGAGCGGGAGACGGAGCGTTCAGGAATTATCTAACCTTCGGCGCGCCCGCCCAGGTGACGAGCCAGGAACTGCTCGGCCGCCGCATAGAACCTCAGCCGGTTCTCTGGCTTGGCGAAGCCGTGGCCCTCGTCGGGGAACAGCAGGTACTCGTAGTCGATGCCGGCCTCCCGGAGCGCGGCCACGATCTGCTCGGACTCGGCCTGCTTCACCCGCGGGTCGTTCGCCCCCTGGGCGATGAGCAGCGGGATCCGGATGTCGCGGACCCGGGACAGCGGGGACCTGGACCAGAGGAAGGCGGCGTCGGCGGCCGGGTCGCCCACCCGACGGTGGAACTGGGCCAGCATCGGGGCCCAGTACGGCGGGATCGTCTCGATGAGGGTCTTCAGGTTGGACGGGCCGACGATGTCCACCGCGCAGCAGAACAAGTCCGGGGTGAACGTGGCGCCGACCAGCGCCGCGTACCCCCCGTACGAGCCGCCGTAGATGGCCACCCGGGCCGGGTCGGCCCAGCCCTGCCCGGTGATGAAGGCGACCGCGTCGACCAGGTCGTCGTGCATCCGGCCGGCCCATTCCCGGTCGCCGGCGTTGACGAAAGCCTTGCCGTAGCCGGTCGAGCCCCGGTAGTTGACCTGGACGCACAGGTAACCGCGGTTGGCCAGCCACTGGGCCTCGGCGTTGAAGCCCCATTCGTCCCTGACCCACGGGCCGCCGTGCACGTCGAGCACGGCGGGCAGCCCGCGGCGCCCGGTGCCGGGCGGGAACGTCACGTAACCGTGCACGGTGAGGCCGTCCCTGGCGGTGAACGAGAACGGCTCCATCGAGGCCAGCTCGTAGCGGGACAGCTCCGGCCGGTTCTCGAACAGGAAGCGGCCGGTCCGGGCACTCCGGTCGTAGGCGAAGTAGGAGATCGGGCCGGAGTCGTTGTTGAACGCCACCAGCCAGGTGGCGTCGGCGTCGTCGGCGCCGGTGAACACCGGGTCGCCCGGGTGCAGGGCCCGGATCGCGGCCAGGTCCCCGGCCACCGAGGGGTCGAGCACCAGGTACTCCGACCGGTCCTTCTGGAAGATCACGATCTGGGGTTCCCTGGTGTCGGGCTGGACCCGGACGTCGCTCACGTCAGCCTCGGGGTCCTCGGCCAGCACCTGCTGCGCGCCGGTGGCCAGGTCGATCCGGACCAGGCGGCCGGTGTTCGCGCCGACCGAGCTCATCGCGAGCAGCGAGCCGCCGTCCTCGCTGAACGCGATCAGGCCGGTGGTCGCCGCGTCATCGGCGTCCACCGTCAGCAGCGGCCGCCACTCGTCCCGCCCGGTGTCGCGCACCATCAGCACGAGACCACCGTCGGGCTGCGGCGCGATCGCCGCCCTGACCGCGAGCTGCGCGTCGGCCACCCAGCCGACGAAGCCCGGGTTCTCCACCTCCTTGGCCAGCTCCCCGGTGACCAGGTCGAGCCGGTAGACGTCGTGCAGCTGCGGGTTGTCCCGGTTCAGCGCGACCAGCACCTCGGTCGGGAACTTCCGCTCCATGGCCACCAGCTGGGTCTGCACGCCGTCGAACGGCGTGAGGTCGCGCCGCTGCATGGTGTCGAGGTCGACGTCGTGCAGCCGCCAGTTCTCATCGCCGCCGGTGTCCTGCAGGTAGAGCAGGTGCCGGCCGTCGTGCGCCCAGGCGAACTGGCGGATGCCGCGTTCGGTGTCGTCGGTCACCACCTGGGCCCGGTCCCAGTCCACGCCCGTCTCGGGGCTGGCGGGGGCGATCCAGACGTTGAGGATTCCCTCGTGCGGCGCGATCCACGCCAGCCGGGTGCCCTCGGGGGAGATACGCGGGCTGACCCGTTCCGGATTGCCGAACAGGACCCGCCTCGGAATAAGTTCGACCACCCTGTCTCCCTATCACAGTGCTGGCCTCCGGGGGACGACCCCCCCAAACCCCCCGCGTGCCCCCCGCCCACCTCCCCTTCCCCTCCACTGGCCGACCTCCGGCCGGCCGTCGCCGCTGGCCCCGGCCTCCGGCCGATTCCCGCCTTGGGATGTTCAACCGCTCGGGGCTGGCACACTGGGACGTCATGGACGGTCACCCGGAGGCGCTCATCGACCTGGGCGCGATCAAGGACAATGTCGGGGCCCTGGCGCGGCACGTCGGCGGCGCCGCTGTGATGGCGGTGGTCAAGGCCGATGGCTACGGCCACGGCATGATCCCCGCGGCGCGCGCGGCGCTGGAGGGCGGGGCGACCTGGCTCGCGGTGGTGCACGTGGCCGAGGCGCTGGCGCTGCGGCGGGCAGGGGTGACCGCCCCGGTGCTGTGCCTG
>JASHUI010000768.1:0-3890 GCA_030040095.1 Streptosporangiaceae bacterium
ATCCTGGCCTTCGGTGACTCCCTCGATGTCTGCGACGGGATAGAAGGCGCGGTCCGTTCGCTCGGTGCCTTCGTGGTCGGCAATCAGTCCGGGCCGAGCCTCACGCAGTTCGGCGGTCACCAGCACGGGGTGCAGGTCGAGCTGTCGGCTGGCGCCGCGCTCTCGCTGCTTGGGCCGGTGGGCGAGCTCAACAACGCCGCTGTGCCCCTCGAGGAGATCCTGGGCCGGTGGGCCGTGCGGTTGGTCGAACAGCTGGGCCACGCCGCCACTTGGGAGGAGCGCTTCACCCTGCTCGATGGCGTCTTCAGCGCGCTCGACATCCCCGACGGCAAGCAAATTTCGCCTGAAGTGTCCTGGCTGCGGCGCCAGTTGGTGGCGAGCGGAGGTCAGGCTCGGGTCGAGCCTTTGATGGACGAGACGGGATGGAGCCGGCGCTTGGTCACCGAGCGCTTCCGCACGCAACTGGGCCTAGCTCCCAAGGCTTACGCCCGCATCATCCGCTTCCAGCGTGCGGTGGGTCTGCTCGGAACAGTGCGCGACGGTCACACATTGGCCGACGTGGCCATCGAGTGCGGGTACTACGATCAGTCCCACCTCACCCGGGACTTCGTCGCCCTTGCCGGGAGCACCCCGACTGCTCTCATGACTGAACGCGCCGGTGAACCAGGGGTCAGGTTTCTCCAAGACGACGGGTTGGCCGGCCAAGTACCTTCAGTGCATGCCGATTGAGCAGGGCACCAGCACCCGGACACCGGTTATTCCCGTCCTCGTCTACGAGGACATCGAGGCGGCTCATGACTTCCTGGTCGGGACCTTCGGCTTCACCTCGGGCGGGCTGCATCGGGCCGAGAACGGAACGGTCGTCCACGGGGAGGTCCGGGTCGGAGACGCCGCCATCTGGCTGCACGCAGTGACCGAAGAACACCAGATGGCCTCGCCACGCGACTCGGCACAATCGCACGGAGGGCTCGAGGTTATCGTGGACGACGTCGACACCCATTACGCCCGCAGCAAGGCTGCCGGCGCCCGCATCGACCGCGCTCCGACCAACCAACCTTACGGATTGCGTGAGTACGGCGTTAGGGACCAGGAGAACCATCGCTGGTGGTTCTCATCGCCGTTGGCCGGCCGACCGGGGGAGCCCGCCGACGTCGACGGAGGTGCCGGACCCCATTGAGGCCGCGCGGTATGGGCTAGCCATTTTCCGGCAACACTCGCTGATCTTCTGCCGACTCTGCTGGTGAGGTCATTTCGCTGGTCCCTCCCGGCCGGATGTCAGGGAGCTGTTGAACCTGGCAGGGTCGGTGGCGCGCCAGTCGGCACGATGTCGGCCCGGTAGACGTGTTCCGACTCGCGCTTCATGCCCGCCTCGATGCCGCGTATCAGCGACTTGACCTGGGCGCCGCGGAGGTCATCGTCGATGTCAACGCGGGCGATGATCCATACTCTGCCCGGGCCGAGGAATGTGACGAGGAGCTCGCGGATGGCGGTCACTCCGGGGTAGCCGAGGAGGAAGGCTCGTGCCTTCTCCTCATCAGCCGGCTGGAGTGGCTGGGTAGAGTCTTCGGCATCGCGCCCGCGGGGAGCGGCCGGGGTCAGCAGCCAGACGCCGAGCAGGAAGTCGTGGCTGCGCTTGACGAGCCGAAGGCTGATGCGGATCAGCACCAGCGCGATGAGCACCGCGGCCACTCCCTGGGGTATGGATGACCCGGTGATCTGGTTGAGGGCCAGGGCGGCGAACGTGATCACGTCTCCGGAGACCGACACCGCGTCCGCGTTGAACACGGCCCGCAGCGCGGGGTCGGACGTGACCCGGGACTCCTGCAGGAGGTGGCGGTGGAAATGGCTTGCCCGCCGGATCATCTGGCCCGCTGACTGGCGGAATGACACCAGGTCAAGGACGGCAGAGATGGCCAGCACGACATAGGCCGCGGCGAACGATGAGGTGGCGCTGGGGTGGATCAGTTCATCGATGCCATCGCGCAGGGAGAACGCCGCGCCGGCGACGAACACGCCGAGGGCCGCGATCAGCGCCCAGAAATATGCTTCCCGCCCGTAGCCCAGGGGATGCTGATCGTCGGGAGGGCGGCTGCCGCGACGCTGAGCCAGCAGGAGGAACACGTCGTTGGCGGTATCGGCGAGTGAATGCGCGGCCTCGGCGGCCATAGCGGACGAGCCAGTGAAGACCGCCACGCCGACCTTGGCCAGCGCGACCCCGAGATCCGTCCCGATGGCCACCAATACGGTCCGCATGCTGTCGTTCGGCATCGCGCGCCCTGCTCCCTGTCGGCCGTCCGCTGCAGGCCCGCGACTGCTGCCACCGGCATCCCGGCCCGGCTGTGCGCTTGGCCGCGATGAAGGCGAGGATGGCGGACGAGGTAGTGGTCAGCGGGCCGGGCCAGGAACCTCGTCAGCGGCGTGAGCCTCGGCGTACCGCTTGACCGCGGCCATCGTTCGCAGGTTCTCCTGGTCGAATCTGGCGGTGATCGCGGGCCGGAGCGGGCGGAAGGCAGCCGGCATGCCGATGTCCAGGACCAGCCACCGGCTGACCACGGTGCGCCGCTCTTCCTGCTCTTCCTGCTCTTCCTCTTCGATCGAGTAGTGGATGTGCACATCCACGGTGGCCCGCAGCTGGCGGACCCGGATCGTGTGGTGAAAGTCGATCGAGCCTGGGCGCTGGAAGCCGGTGACAGAACCCCACCAGTCCTTGCCAGGCTCATCCGGCCTGCCGTCGTGGTAGCGGCTGCCGAGGCGGACGGGATAAGGCTTGACATCGGTGGTCCCGGCATACTGACCCGACGAGGGCAGCCAGCGGCCGTAGTTCGGCATGTCCGACAGCAGGTCGAACAATAGCTCAGGGGGCGCCGCAATCCGCGAGGTGTAGAACCGGTGCCATTGCGAATGCGACATCTGCAGCCTCCCAGGACGCCGCGGCGCACCCTACATGATCACCCGAGACAGTCTCTGGTGACCAGACTAAAACTCTAGTGAGGAGAGCTGCGGTCTGTCAACGTGCTAGGGTGCCCACGATGACAGAATCCCCGAAGCGGACGCGGCGCCAGGACTACGCCGAGGCAACCCGCCAGGCGATCATCGACGCCGCGCGGAAACTCTTCGCCGAGCGCGGCTACTTCGCGACGAAAGTCGATGACATCGCCGCCGAAGCCCGGGTCGCGCCAGCCACCGTGTACGCGGTAACCGGCGGCAAGCAAAGCCTGCTGAACATCCTGATCACGGCCTGGACCACCGATCCGATCGTGGAACAGACGCTCAGCGACGTCGACACCTCCACCGATCCGGCGGCGATCATCCGCGAAGTAGCCTCCGCGAGCCGGACCATGCGCGAGGCCTACGTGGACGTGATCCGCGTCATGCTGGCGACAGCCCCGCACGATCAGGCCGTGGCCCAGCTAGAGCAAGCCGCCAGCGCGGTCTACCGGGCCGCCCTGGTCCCGATCGCCGAGCGCCTGGCCCAGCTCGGCGGCCTGCAGCCCGGGATAAACGCGGCCGACGCCGTCGACCTGCTGTGGTTCTACTTCGGCTACTCCTCCTACTTCACGCTGCACGACGACAACGGCTGGTCCTACGAACGGGCCGAGCACTGGCTCGCCGATCAGGCCATTGCGGCGCTGCTCACGCCATCAGCCCAGCCCCGCAACAAGTGGTGCGCAGGCGCTGGGTAAGGCGGGCGCCGCCGACGCCCGATGCTGCCACGGGTTTTCCGCGCCTCCGGCGATCTCTGCGCTGGGCAGGCCGTGGTTCCTCCGCCTTACGCGCCGCTCAAGGCTGAATGATGAGTGATTCGCGGGGCACATGGGAATCGAGATGCGCACGGTCGCAGCCCTGGCGCCAGAAACCTTCGTTACGGCTGAGATCTGAGATGCGGCGGG
>JASHUI010000769.1:0-4270 GCA_030040095.1 Streptosporangiaceae bacterium
GACGTCGGCTCGCCGTTCGACCATCCCCGCAGCGGGATCCTGTACGTGGCGCGGCACCTGCCGCCGCCGGGCCGGGACGGGCTGGCCCAGTCCTATCTGGACGAGATCTGCGAGCTGATCACCGCGGCCGGCGGGCGCACGCTCGGGCTGTTCACCTCGATGCGGGCCGCCCGGCAGGCCGCCGCCGAGCTGCGGGAGCGGATCTCCTGGCCGCTGCTGTGCCAGGGCGAGGACCCGACCTCGCAACTGATCGCCCGGTTCGCCGAGGACGAGCCCAGCTGCCTGTTCGGCACCCTGTCGCTGTGGCAGGGCGTGGACGTGCCCGGCCGCTCGCTGCAGCTCGTGGTCATCGACCGGATCCCGTTCCCGCGGCCGGACGACCCGCTGGCCTCGGCCCGGCAGCGGGCGGTCGCGGCCCGGGGCGGCAACGGGTTCATGACCGTGGCCGCGGCCCAGGCCGCGCTGCTGCTCGCGCAGGGCACCGGGAGGCTGCTGCGCACGATGACGGACCGGGGCGTGGTCGCGATCCTCGATCCCAGGCTGGTCACCGCGCGCTACAGCGACTTCCTGCGCGCCTCGCTGCCGCCGTTCTGGGCCACCACGAACCCCGAGGTCGTGCGCGGGGCGCTGCGCCGCCTGGCCGAGGCGCCCGGCTGACCGCCGCGGACCCCGACCGGGGCGAGACGGGGCGTAACAGACCCTCACCCGGCGCTGGACTGGGCCCAGATGTTGATTCCGGCCTCGACCGCGTCCCGGTCGATCGCGGCCAGTTCGTCCGCGGTGAACGCCGAGTGCCCGGCCGCGCCGACGTTCTCCTCGAGTTGCGCCACGCTGCTCGCGCCGATCACCACCGAGGTGACCCGCTCGTCGCGCAACGCCCAGGACAACGCGAGCTGGGTCAGCGACTGGCCCCGGGCGCGCGCGATCTCGGCCAGCGCGCGGACGTGGCCCAGGGTCTGCTCGGTGAGCTGGCTGGCGTCCAGCGAGCTGCCCTCACTGGCGCGCGAGCCCTCAGGAATCCCGTCCAGGTATTTCCCCGTGAGCACGCCCTGGGCCAGCGGGGAGAACGCGATGCAGCCGATCCCTTCCTGGCCGAGCATGTCCAGCAGGCCGTGCTCGATCCAGCGGTTCAGCATCGAGTAGGAGGGCTGGTGGATGAGGATCGGCGTGCCCATCCGGCGCATGATGCCCGCCGCCTCGGCCGTGCGCTCGGCCGAGTAGGACGAGATGCCGGCGTACAGCGCCTTCCCCGACTTGACCGCCGTGTCCAGCGCGCCCAGCGTCTCCTGCAGCGGGGTGCTGGGGTCGAACCGGTGGCTGTAGAAGATGTCGACGTAGTCCAGGCCCATCCGCCGCAGCGACTGGTCCAGGCTGGCCAGCAGGTACTTGCGCGAGCCCCATTCGCCGTAGGGCCCCGGCCACATGTCGTAGCCGGCCTTGGTCGAGATGATCAGCTCGTCCCGGTACGGCCGCAGGTCCTCGCGCAGGATGCGGCCGAAGTTGATCTCTGCCGAGCCGTACGGCGGACCGTAGTTGTTGGCCAGGTCGAAGTGCGTGATCCCGAGGTCGAAGGCGCGGCGGATGATCGCCCGCTGGGTCTCGATCGGCCGTCCGTCCCCGAAGTTGTGCCAGAGGCCCAGCGACACCTCGGGGAGCAGGATTCCGCTGCGGCCGCAGCGGCGGTACGGGATCGATTCATAACGGCCGGCGGCCGGGATATAGGTCATGCGACGAGGATCTCATCACACAGGGGGCCATTACGCCCCGTCTCCCGTCGGCCGGTCGCTCAGAGCACGTCGTGTCCGGGGTGCGGCTGCGCCGGGATCGAGCCCAGCCGGCCGGCCTGGAAGTCCTCGAACGCCCGGACCAGCTCGTCCCTGGTGTTCATCACGAACGGGCCGTACGCGGCGACCGGCTCCCGGATCGGCTGGCCGCCGAGCACCAGCATGTCCAGCCCGTGGCCTGGCCCGTCGTCGCGGCCGCTGGCGGCGACGGTGATCACGTCCCCCGGCCCGAACACGGCGAGCTGCCCGGTCCGGACCGGCCGCCTGGCCTGGCCCGCCGTGCCGGAACCGGCCAGCACGTAGCCCAGCGCGTTGAAGTCGGGCCGCCACGGCAGCCGCAGCTGCGCGCCGGGCTCGAGCGAGGCGTGCAGCAGCGTGATCGGGGTGTGGGTCACGCCGGGGCCCTGGTGGCCGTCGACCTCGCCCGCGATGACCCGGACCAGGGTCCCGCCGTCGGGCGAGCTCAGCAGCGCGACCTGGCCGGCCCGGATGTCCTGGTAACGGGGCGCCGTCATCTTGAGCCGCGCGGGCAGGTTCACCCAGAGCTGGAAGCCATGGAACAGCCCGCCGCTCGCGACAAGCTCCTCCGGAGGCTCCTCGATGTGCAGGATGCCGCCGCCGGCGGTCATCCACTGGGTGTCGCCATTGGTGATCAGCCCGCCGCCGCCGTTGGAGTCCTGGTGCCGGAACGTTCCGTCGATCATGTAGGTCACGGTCTCGAACCCGCGGTGCGGGTGCCAGGCGGTGCCCTTCGGCTCTCCGGGCGCGTAGTCGACCTCGCCCATCTGGTCCATGTGGATGAACGGGTCGAGGGCGCGCAGGTCCACGCCGGCGAACGCGCGGCGGACCGGGAAGCCCTCGCCCTCGTAGGCCGAGGGCGCGGTCGTCACCCCGGCGACCGGCCGCTCCCGCGCGGCCGCCGGGTCGGGCTCGGAGATCCTCGGCAGCTGCAGAATGTCCTCGACGGTGACCGCTGGCATGGTTCCATCCTCCTCCTGGTCGGCCGGGCCGGCCTCAGCCGGGCGGGCCCCTGGCGTTGTCCGGCAGTAACATTAGTTGAACACGCAACATTCCTGAATTCTTGTGTGAATGTGCGACGCACTACGCAACACACTTGGTGTGTTACTCTGTACGCATGCCAACGACACGTCAGCGGGTGAACCTGACCCTGACCGAGATGGAGCAGTGTCTGCTGGAGGCGATCGTGACCGACGGCACGACCGAGCACGAGGTCTTTGCCGGGTACCTCGAGCGGGCCGGCCAGGCCGGGAGCGCACGCTCGCCGGCCGTGGCCGACGTGGTGCACGTCCTGCTGAAGCTGGGGATCGAGCGGCTCGAGGAAGAGGCAGCGGAGATCAGCTATGCGGCCGAGGGCGCCGCGGCCACCGACGAGGACCGCGCGATCACGGACTTCCTGCAGGACAATCTGATCGGTATCGCTGCCCGGGATGAGGGATGAGTCGCCAGGCAGGGCCGTTGCGCGGACAGGTCTTCCGCGTTGATGTCCGGGAGGCAGGCCCGCACTACTGGTTAGTCGTCAGTAACAATCGGCGGAACGCCCTCCTGAACAGTGTTCTCGCTGCCCTGGTCACCTCGACGGCACCGAGGGCACCGAGGACGAGCTATGTGCCGCTGGCCAACGGTCAGGATCCGTTCGAGGGCTGGGTGAACTGCGACGAAGTCGGCCCGATCCGTCGAGATCAGCTGGGGTCGGTCAGGGGCGCCTTGTCGCCGGGCACCATGCGCCGGGTGGACGCGGGCCTGGCCTTCGCGCTGAGCCTGCCGCGGCCGTCCTGACCCGGCAGTCCTGACCCGGCGGCGGCGCGGCTAGAGCGGCAGGCCGGCCTCCAGGTGGGCCAGGGCCGTGTCGATCCGCTCGAACATGTCCTCGGCGGGCTGGCTGGCCCACGGCATCGTGGCCGCCATCACCACGCCGGTCAGGGCGCCGGCCACGTTGCGCACCGCGGGGTCATGGGGAGCGCGTCCGGTGCGCCGGGCGATCGCCTCCGCGGTCACGTCGATCGACCGGGCGAACTCGTCCACCGCCCGGGCCCGCACCTCGGGGATCGTGAGGGTCAGCTCGACGGACTCTCGGAACCGGGCCAGCTCCTGCGGGGTCAGGCTGGCGTACATCTGGGCGGCGGCAGCCCGGTACGCGGCCACGACGCTCATGCCGGCGGGCTGCGCCTCGAACGCCTCGACCGCGATCAGGTCGAGATCGTCCTGCAGCACCACGTCCTCCTTGGTCGGGAAGTAGCGGAAGAAGGTGCTCGGCGAGACCTCCGCCGCCTCGGCGATCTGCTCGACGGTCGTGGCCTGGTATCCCTGCTCCCGGAACAGCCGGAGCGCGTGCTCCCGGATGGCAGCACGCGTCCTGGCCTTCTTCCGCTCGCGGAGGCCGACGGGTCTGCCCGAGGCCGGCGCCTCACTCATGCTCGTCATTCTGCCCTTACCGGATCCGGGACGGCAGCGGGCGCGCTGGGCGG
>JASHUI010000770.1:0-5353 GCA_030040095.1 Streptosporangiaceae bacterium
CGACGTCAGCTGGCGACGGCGTCCTCGAGCTCGCTGGCGATGCCGCGGGTGATGCCCGGGTCAACCGGGATGCCCGGCCCCATCGTGGTGGTGAACGTAACCTTCTTGAGGTACCGGCCCTTGGCCGCGGCCGGCTTGAGCCTGATCACCTCGTCGATCGCGGCGGCGTAGTTCTCCACCAGGGCCCGGTCGGTGAACGAGGCCTTGCCGATCACGAAGTGCAGGTTGCCGTGCCGGTCCACCCGGAACTCGATCTTTCCGCCCTTGATGTCCGTGACGGCCTTGCCGACGTCGGTGGTGACGGTGCCGGTCTTGGGGTTCGGCATCAGGCCGCGGGGTCCGAGAACCCGGCCCAGCCGGCCCACCTTGCCCATCAGGTCGGGCGTGGCCACCACGGCGTCGAAGTCGAGGAAGCCGCCCTGGATCCGCTCGATCAGGTCATCCGCGCCCACGTAGTCGGCGCCGGCGGCCTGGGCCTCCTCGGCCCGCTCACCGGTCGCGAACACCAGCACCCGGGCCGTCTTGCCGGTCCCGTGCGGCAGGTTCACGGTCCCGCGGACCATCTGGTCGGCCTTGCGCGGGTCCACGCCGAGCCGCAACGCGACCTCGACGGTCGGGTCGAACTTCGTCGTCGATGTCCTCCTGGCCAGGTCCACCGCCTCGACCGGGGTGTACAGGCGAGCCTCGACGAGCTCGTCCGCCTTGCGATATGCCTTGCTGCGCTTCATCTGTGCTCTCCTTGAGTCGGCACGGAGGTCGTGGTCCGCGGGCCAGCGCCTGGCCCTGCCACTGGTTGGTCCGGTCGGGTAGAACGGTCAGCCGACGACCGTTATGCCCATGGAGCGAGCCGTCCCCGCGATGATCTTCTCGGCCGCGTCCATCGAGGTCGCGTTCAGGTCGGCCATCTTCACCTGCGCGATCTCGCGGATCTGCGCGGCGGTGACCGAGCCCACCTTCGTCTTGTGCGGCTCTCCGCTGCCCTTCTCGACGCCGGCGGCCTTCTTGATCAGCTCGGGCGCGGGCGGCGTCTTGGTGATGAAGGTGAACGACCGGTCCTCGTAGATGGTGATCTCCACGGGGATGATGTTGCCGCGCTGCGACTCGGTGGCCGCGTTGTACTGCTTGCAGAAGTCCATGATGTTGACGCCGTGCGGGCCGAGCGCCGTGCCGACCGGCGGCGCCGGGGTGGCCTGTCCCGCGTTCAGCTGCACCTTGACCACCGCGGCGATCTTCTTCTTCCTCGGAGCCATTACCTTTGCGTTCCTTACTAGATCTTGCTGACCTGATCGAAGGACAACTCGACCGGCGTCTCCCGGCCGAAGATCGAGACGAGCACCTTGAGCTTCTGGGTGTCGGCGTTGATCTCGCTCACGGTCGCCGGGAGCGTCGCGAACGGCCCGTCCATAACCGTAACGGACTGGCCGACCTCGAAGTCCACCGAAGCCGCGCGCAGGGTCTCGGCCTTCTTGGCCACCTTCTCCTCGGGCTCGGGCGCGAGCAGCACCGCCACCTCGTCCAGGCTCAGCGGAGACGGCCGGCTGGACAGCCCGACGAACCCGGTGACCCCGGGCGTGTTCCTGACCGCGGCCCATGACTCGTCGGTGAGGTCCATCCGGACCAGGATGTATCCGGGGAGCACCTTCTCCTGGACCTGCTGCCGCTTACCGCCCTTGATCTCGGTCACCTCGTGCGTCGGCACCTCGATCTGGAAGATGTAGTCCTCCATGTTGAGCGACTGGGTACGGCTCTCCAGGTTGGTCCGGACCCGGTTCTCGTACCCCGCGTAGGAGTGCACCACGTACCAGTCGCCGGGCAGCAGCCTCAGTTCCGCCTTGAACGCGCTGACCGGATCCTCGTCCTCGCCGGACTCCGCCTCGGCCTCCGCCTTGGCGTCGGTCTCCGCCTCCGCCCGGGCCTCGTCCTCGGCCTGGGCCCGTATCGCGGCCTGGGCCTCGAGCGCCGCCTCGGCCTCCAGCTCAGCCCCGGCCTCGGCCAGCGAATCGGCCTGGGGAACGGCCACCACCTCTCCGGCGGCCTGATCGTCCGGCTCTCCGTTGGAGCCACGCTCGGCCGGCTCTTGGCCGCCCTGCAGTTCGGGATCAGACACGATTACTCTTTCTCTCCGCTCGTCATTCCGGTCATTCCGGCGTCAGCCCGGCGCTCCATGGCAACCCGGCCAAAGCAGCCAGGCCCCGTGATGCCGCCGCTCCCGGCCCGCGGATCACGGCTCAGCCAGCCAGCACCTCAGCCGAAGACCTCGAAGACCAGCTTGGTGAACGCGGTGTCCAGGCCGGTCACGATGCCGATCATCACCAGGATGAAGACGATCGCCACCGTGGTATACGTGACGAGTTCCTTGCGGGTCGGCCAGATGACCTTGCGGAGTTCCGCGATCACCTGCCGCAGGAACAGCAGCGGCGTGGTCCGTTCCGGCTTCGCCGGGCGTCCGGGCTTGGCCGGCTTCTCCGCCGCGGTGCCACGTATCTGAGTTGCCATGTCCTCACCTGAGCAGCGCTATCACTGACCGGCTGGCGCCGTGCGCCCGCCCACATGCACGGATCGCACTCGCAGGGCAGGAGGGACTCGAACCCCCAACCGCCGGTTTTGGAGACCGGGACTCTAGCCAATTGAGCTACTGCCCTACGGCGGCAGAGCCGCAGCAGATGCGTGCCGCGACCTCCCGCGGGCATGCCCTGCCGCTGGCCGACCGCCACCAGTTGCTGAAGTCTACGTTGCCGGAACCCCTGCCGTCGAACCGTGCCGGGAACCCGCGGCCGGCGGCTCCGGACCGGTGCCGTGGCCCCGTCCGGAGCCCGCACCCGGGCGCCGGCAGGCCCGGCGGGATGTCACCATGGATGCTATGTCTTCCTCACAGCGCAGGATCTCGACCAGGATCGGAGCGATCACGGAGTCGGCGACGCTGGCCGTCGATGCGAAGGCGCGCGCGCTCAAGGCCGCGGGCCGGCCGGTCATCGCCTTCGGCGTCGGCGAGCCCGACTTCCCGACCCCCGATTACATCGTCGAGGCCGCGCAACGCGCCTGCGCCGTGCCGAGGTTTCACAAGTACTCCCCCGCGGCCGGCCTGCCTGAGCTGCGCGAGGCGATCACGGCCAAGACCGAGCGTGACTCCGGCTACCGGGTCAGCCCCGGGCAGGTGGTGGTGACCAACGGCGGCAAGCAAGCCGTCTACCAGGCGTTCGCCACCCTGATCGACCCCGGCGACGAGGTGCTGGTGCCCACGCCGTACTGGACCACCTACCCGGAGGCGATCAGCCTCGCGGGCGGGACGCCGGTCCCGGTGATGACCGACGAGAATTCGGGCTACCTCACCTCCGTCGCCGACCTGGAGGCGCACCGCACCGACCGCACCAGGGTGCTGCTGTTCGTGTCGCCGTCCAACCCGACCGGCGCGGTGTACCCGCCGGAGCTTGTCGCCGAGATCGGGCGCTGGGCCGCCGATCACGGCATCTGGGTGATCACCGACGAGATCTACGAGCACCTGGTCTACGGCGACGCTCGGTTCTCGTCGATGGCCGTGGAAGTCCCGGAGCTGGCCGACCGCGTCGTGGTGCTGAACGGGGTGGCCAAGACCTACGCGATGACCGGCTGGCGGGTCGGCTGGATGATCTGCCCGCCCGATGTGGCGAAGGCCGCCGCCGACCTGCAGTCGCACCTGACCTCGAACGTCTGCAACGTGGCCCAGGCCGCGGCGCTCGCGGCCGTGTCCGGCGACCTGTCCGCGGTGGCCAGGATGCGCGAGGCGTTCGACCGCCGACGCCGGCTGATGACCGGGATGCTGAACGAGATCCCCGGCGTGATCTGTCCGCTGCCCGACGGCGCGTTCTACTGTTATCCGTCCGTCAAGGGAGTGCTCGGGAAGGAACTCGCCGGGCGCCGGCCGGCCACCACGACGGAGCTCGCCGGGCTGCTGCTCGACGAGGTCGACGTGGCCGTGGTGCCCGGCGAGGCATTCGGCACCCCCGGCTATTTCCGCATGTCCTGCGCGCTGGGCGACTCCGACCTCGAGGAGGGGATCACCCGGCTCGGCAAGCTGCTCGCCCAGGCCCGCTGACGCCGGGCCCGGCGACGCCGCTGACGCCTCAGCCGGGCGGCCGACGCCATGACACGCCCCCTGACCCGACTCCCCAAGGCGCACCTGCACCTGCACTTCACCGGCGGCATGCGCCATTCCACCCTGGTCGACCTCGCGCGCAAACACGGGGTGCACCTGCCCGAGGCGCTTGCCGAGGAATGGCCGCCGCGGCTGCGGGGCACCGACGAGCGCGGCTGGTTCCGGTTCCAGCGGCTGTACGATATCGCCCGGTCGGTGGTCCGCACCGAGGCCGACGTGCGCCGGCTGCTGCACGAGGTGGCGGAGGACGAGCGGGACGAGGGCTCGGGGTGGCTGGAGATCCAGGTGGACCCCTCGGGCTACGCGTCCAGGTTCGGCGGCCTGACGAGCACGGTCGAACTGGTCCTGGACGCGGCCGCGGCGGCGTCGGCGGCCACCGGGGTCGGCATCGGCGTGATCATCGCGGCCAACCGGACCAGGCACCCGCTCGACGCGCGCACGCTGGCCAGGCTGGCGGTCGCCCATGCCGGGCGCGGGGTCGTCGGCTTCGGCCTGTCCAACGACGAGCGCCGGGGCGCCGCGACCGATTTCGCCCCGGCCTTCCGGATCGCCGCCCGCGCCGGGCTGCTGGCCGTGCCGCACGGCGGCGAGCTCTCCGGCCCGTCCAGCGTCCGCGCCTGCCTCGACGACCTGCACGCGAACCGCATCGGTCACGGGGTGGCGGCGGTAAAGGACAACCGCCTGATTGAACGCATAGCCTCGGGGCGGATCACGCTCGAAGTCTGCCCGTCGTCCAACGTGGCGCTCGGGGTCGCCGCCACCCCGGCCGACGTGCCGCTCTGGCCGCTGCTCAATGCGGGAGTTCAGGTTGCGCTCGGCGCCGACGACCCGCTGTTGTTCGGCCGGCGCCTCAACGCCCAGTACCAGATCGCCAGGCAGGCGCACGGGCTGACCGATGCCGGGCTCGCCGAACTGGCCCGGGCGTCGGTGCGCGGGTCGGTCGCGCCCAGCGAGGTCCGCGCCCGGCTGCTGGCGGGCATCGACGCCTGGCTGGCGCTGCCGGACACGCCGGTCCGGTCGCGACCGGACCGGCCGGTCGGCCAGTGGACGGCCGCCGACTGAGAGGGCGCGGAGCCGCCGGAACGCTCCGGGTCAGGAGCTGATGTGCGACGGCACCTGCCCGGCCTGCCCTTCCCAGATGTCGGCATCCTCCGCCATCCAGGCCTGGCGCCGGCGCTCGCGCTCGCGCCCGGCCCCGCTGCCGCCGCCCGCGGGCAGGCC
>JASHUI010000771.1:0-10969 GCA_030040095.1 Streptosporangiaceae bacterium
CCGCGGGATCGGCCGCCCGGCGCCCGGGGGCTCAGCACCCTGGTCCTTCGCGGCGCGGCCGACCACGGATCAGCCGACCTCGGTCGGTGTCCCGCCGGTGATCCGGATCAGCTCGCCGAAGCTGGTGGAGAACATCGCGTTCTCGTCGCCGGCGCCGGCCCACACGACCGGGTAGACGGCCAGGGCCTGGTCCACCACCGTGCGCAGCGGCCGGGGATGGCCGACCGGCGCCACGCCGCCGACGGCCTGGCCGGTGCGGGCGAGCACGAAGTCCGGGCTCGCCTGGCGGATCTTGCCGGTGCCGAGCCGCCGCGCGAGCCGTCCCGTGTGCACCCGGTGCGCGCCGCTGGCCAGCACCAGGAGCGCCTCCCCGTCGGCCTCGAACACCAGGCTGTTCGCGATCGCCCCGGTGTCGCAGCCCAGCGCCGCCGCCGCTGCCACCGCCGTAGGTACCGGAACGTTCAGGACCTTGATGTCGCCGGTGGCCCCGGCGGCCTGCAGGTGCTGATGGACGGCGAGGACCGCGGCGGTGTACACGCCGCCCGAGGTTAGGGCCTGCCTCCGGCGCGCACAACCCGGATTCTGGCCGGATTCACGAATTTTGAGCAGTGCGCGGGCGTGGGCACACGGAAGGAAACCGGAATATCGGCGGTAGATCTCCGTGGTGCGATGAGCACAGATCGGTACAGACCGACCTCGGGTGGCAACTGTACCAGTGACCCGACCCGCAGACGGACGGAACCGTAGGGGGGAGACGAGGAGAAATGGCAGGAATCAATACCGAAGTCCAGGTGACCAAACGAGTTCTATGGATCGGCCGCGATGCCTATCCGCTCCAGAACATCGCCAGGGCACAGGTCAGGACCGTATACCCGGTGCGCGGCACGCCTAAGAAGGACTACTTCAAGGCAATAGCGAGATGGGTGGGCCTGGGAATTATCGCGGCGATCGTGATGGCTATTGCTGGCGTGCATGATTCCGGCATATACGCTATTCTCCTGGTGCTGATCCTCTGCGCTGTGAGCACGATAAGACTTGCCCAGGCGATCCAGAAGGAACGAAGGAAGCGGGAATACTACCTGCTGATGATTCAAACGTCCGGAGACCCGCAAACCCTGTTGGCCAGTACCGATCGCGGCCTGATCGACGATTTGATTCAGACAATCATGGCCGCGATCGACGATGCGACCGTCGCCTACCACAACTGGATAACAAACTACGGTGACATCGTGTCGCAATACGGCAGCAACAATATCGGCGTATCTCATGCCTAGCGAATATCGTCACATCGGTGATCAGGTAACGCAATTCGGTGACGGCAACGTCGGTATCGTCAAGAACGGCCCGGCCCATGACACTCACCAGAGCGGGCGAAATCCGAGTCAATCGACTGCCCGGGCCGCCGACGCCGCCGATAACCCCGTCGACGTATGCCTGATCATTCCGAAAGGCGAGGAATTCGACTACGCACGCGACGTCCTGTGCTTCGGCGATCCTGTCGGCGAAGGCGGCGGATACCACTCCCATCCGTTCTCGGTTCGCGGCAGCTCCGTCACCGGAATCGCGGTTGTCCTGTTCGAGATGGGAATAGCGTCATCGGCAGTGGCGGCGACCAGCGTCCTTGCTCGTCACGATATCAGCGTCCTCGCTCTCGTCGGTATCGCCGGAGCGCTGAGCCCCGAACTGCGCCTGGGCGATGTGGTTATAGCCTCCTCGATCGAGGAGTACATGTACGGAGCGAAGGCCACGCCGAACACGGCAGGGGACGGAGTCGAATTCGATCTCGGCAGCACATCTTGGCAAGCGGCGCCCGAGATCGTCGGCTATGCCAACAATTTCCGCTACCTGCCCGGCACGGGCTCAGGATTCACCTCCTGGCGCGAACGCTCGAGACAGCGTCGGGATCTCGCACTCTCCCCAGCCATCCCGGAACTGGCCGGTGATTACCCCGACTACTTCGTCGGCGCCATCGCGACCGGTGAAATAGTCAGTGCAAGCGCCTCATTTGCCCATCGGGTACGCAAGGCAAACCGGTTCCGTGTGGCCATCGAAATGGAAGCGGGAGGCGCCGCGCGCGCGATATACCGCTATGATCGCGCTCGTCTGATAGTCATCCGCGGCATCTCTGACTTCTCCGACGAGCGCAAGAAGAAGCTGGACAGCACCCCGAGCTGCAGCGGTGCCACAGGCACATGGCGCCGGTATGCCATGCACAATGCCATAGACCTATTCTCAGTGCTTCTAGCCGATCCGCGCTTTCCGTGGCCGCGATGAGTGCGAGCCTGGTACATCTAACTATTCGACCATCACAGATCGCTAGCGAGTGCCTCGGTCGGTGCGGGAGCGCGCCACCATCACGGCCGTGCACGCGAAGAGCGCGCCCGAGGTCATCAGCGTCGCCGAGATGCCCGCGGTGCGGGCCACGACGGCGAGCCCGGCCCCGGCGACGGCCTCACCCGCGCACTCGGCCTGGTCGAGGAGCGAGTGCACGGTGGCCCGCACGTCGCTGGTGGTGCGCCGGTTCACCCAGACGACGCTGACCGCCCGGGTCACGTTGAACGCGATCCCGCTGGCCAGCAGCATGCCGAGGCCGCCGACGATGGCATCGGGCGCGCGGGCCAGCACGATCAGTCCGGCGGCACCCGAGGCGCAGGCCAGCGCGTACGCTCTGCGGGCCATGCCCGCGCCGTGGATGCGAGCCTCGACGAAGCGCAGCGCGATCGCACCGACCGCGAACGAGACAATCCCGATCCCCGCGTACCAGGGAACCGGGTCGCCCGGGAAGCCGATGTCGACCAGTTGCCTGGGGAAGAGCCAGCTGACCACGCCCGCGCCGTTGATGATCATGGTCGCGGCGAGCACGAGCCGGATCTCGCGGTCACGCGACGACAGCGCGAGCCCGCGGCGGAAGATCGACAACGAGGCGCTCCACCGCCGCTGCGGCACGGGGGTGAAGTTGTCCTCGCTGAAACGGGCCGCGACGAACAGCCCGAGCACGGCCATGGCCGCCCCGGACACCACGATCGCCGTGTGGAGGCCGGCCGCCCATCCCAGCGCCCCGAACCCGAGCATGCCGGTGGCGCTGCCCGCCAGGTCGCGGCGGGCTCGTGCGGTGAGGATCCGGTCGATGCGGTCGGGCCGGCCGAGCTCGTCGGTGAGCCAGGCGACGTCGGCGCCGCCCGAGAACTCCCAGCCCAGTGCCCACAGCACCTGGGTGACCACGATCAACGGATAGGCGGTCACGAGGCCGGTCATCACCATGCCGGCGGCCAGCAGCCCGTGCCCGATCACCAGCGGCCACTTGCGGCTGAACGCGTCGGACCAGGCTCCGGTGGGGGCGTCCGACAGTCCCAGCGTGAGGCTCATCACCGTGGCGAGGACGACGATCCGGGCCGCGGGCAAATGGGCGACAACCACGAAGTAGAGACCCGAGGTCAGCACGTAGCCCCGGTGAAAGACCGCTCGCAGGTACGTCCACCGCAGGAACGTGCCCGCGGTGTCGCGCCCGGCGGCCGGCCTGTTACGACATGCGTTAAGACATGCCAGAGTTCTCAGATTGGCTAAGCACACGACGCCTCATGTCCTCCGGGTAGGCGAAAACTGCCTTGTCGCTGGACATGAGCGCTGCACGCATGGGGGTCCTCCTTGCCGTTCCGGAGCTGCCGGTGCACCTGCGACTTCGAATACAGCAACCGCGGCGGCGCGGCAACCGGTTATCTGGCTCGCCTCGGACGGGCCCTCGTCACCGTCGTCGCCCGGCCGTGTCCGCGCTACGGGTCGCCGATGACCACGTTGTTGGCGGTGGCCGAGATCGAGGTGGCCCCGGAGGCGACCAGGACCGGGGTGCGGGAGGTACGGGTGGTGCCGTCGCCAAGCTGGCCGACGAAGCTGGTGCCCCAGGCGTAGACGTTCCCGGCCGTCGACACCGCGTAGGAGGTGGCCGACCCGGTGGCCAGGCTCTGGTAGGTGACGCCGGGCGGCGAGTAGAACTGCACCGGCCAGGGCTGCATACCGGCGGTGCCGTTGCCGAGCTGGTAGGCGCTGTCGTCGCCCCAGGCCCACAGGGAACCGTCGGACAGCAGCACCAGGGTCTGGCCGTTGTTCCAGATCGACCCGCCCTGGGCGACCTGGGCCACCGGGCCCGGGAGCATCACCCGCACCGGGACGTCCGAGCGCCCGCCAATGTGCCCGTCTCCGAGCTGGCCGTTGGCGTTGTAGCCCCAGTCGAGGTACTCGCCGTTCGACAGCAGGGCGCCGGCGTTGGCGAACGCGGCGACCAGCTTGATGACCAGGGAGCCGTCCAGGCCGATGACCGGCACCGCGGTGGTGGTGCTGGCGAAGCTGCCGTCGCCCAGGCTGCCGTCGAGGTTCTGGCCGCAGGCGTAGATCATGCCTCCGGCGTCGTACAGCGCGTGATTGCTGGCGCCGGCCATGCTGGTCACGTCATACAGCGGCAGCTCGACCGGCGTGTCGTAGGCGCGGGTGTTGCCCAGGCACAGCTCGCCGCCGCCGTTGCCGCCCCAGCCCCACACGTGCCCGCTGGTGTCGACGGCCAGCGCGGTGTCGTAGGGCATCACGTCGTCGGGGAGCCAGGCGATCTTCACGCCCGGGGGGAACTGGACCTGCACCGGCACGGTGAGCGAGTTCTGCCAGGTGCCGTCGCCCAGTTCGCCCCGGGTGCCCAGGCCCCAGGCGTACACGCTGCCGTCGGTCAGCAGCGCGTACTCATCGGAGTTCGACGAGGCCACCTCGGCGACCGGGCCGGGCAGGTCCACCGCCGCCGGCGACGTCTGCACGTCATAGTTCACGCCAGGGCTGGCGCCGAAAAAGGTTCCCCAGTGCATGACCGTCGCGGTCGATGACAGGGTGGCCGACGGGACCGATGACAGGGTGGCGGTCGGAGCGACGGACGGCATGGATGACCGCGGAGAGGCCGAGGCCACGGGCCGCGAGGTGGCCGGGGCCGACCGGGAGACGGACGCCGAGGGCTGTTCAGCCGGGGAGCCGATCGAGGAGCAACCACACGCGAAGAGCACGGCCGCTATCGCCGCGCACGCGCGAGTCCTGACCGGCCGTGATTTTCTCGTCACAATACGCGATGATCTCTTCATTGGCCCCATGCGGTGACGATCCGATTATCACGGACGGCGCTGACCGTACGATGCCTATCAGATCACAGGCGGCGAGTGGCACAGCTCGGGTTTACCAACCGGCCAGCGGGCGTCGACCTGCTCGTCATCCAGATCGGCTCCCGCTGCCCAGCCCGCTCAGCGGGCGGTGCTGCTCGGCTCTGGCTGGCGTATGTCGACGTGGAGCAGGGCCGACCGGGTGGCGGCGAGGGCAATCACCAGTTGCAGCGACACGGCGGCCAGAAAGAGCACTCTGACCTGGCCGGAGGCGTCGAGAAGCCAGGCGCCGAGCAGTGCTCCGACCGGGATCACCAGGAAGCCTTGCGCGCGCACCACGGCGACGAACCGGCCGATGAGGTGTTCCGGGATCAGCCGCTGGACGGCGGTGTACCAGGACACCACGATCAGCGTGGTGGCGGCGCCTTCGATCACCTGGTCGGCCATGATGCCGGCGAATTGGGGGTAGGCGGCCGGCACCGCCATCGCCGCGGCCGACAGGCCGAGCCCCAGCACCAGCAGCGTTCCGGCGCGGACCCGGGGCAGCACACGTCGCGCGGCGGCGGCGCCTATGATCGCGCCGACTCCCTGCGCGGCGAAGGCCACCCCCAGCGCCACCTTCGGCTGGTGCTCGGAGTGCAGCAGCAAGAACACGAGGTTTCCCTCGATGATGTAGGCGGCCAGGTTGGCGGACGTGATCAGGACCAGGCCTGCCCTGATCGGCCGGGAGATACCGAGGGCGCGGATGCCGTCAGCCAGTTCCCCGAACATGCTCCGGAGCACGCC
This sequence comes from Streptosporangiaceae bacterium, assembly GCA_030040095.1. Classification (GTDB taxonomy): domain Bacteria; phylum Actinomycetota; class Actinomycetes; order Streptosporangiales; family Streptosporangiaceae; genus JASHPR01. Next base: position 5,913 of record JASHUI010000771.1, read on the forward strand.
GGCCGATCCTCTCGTTTGCGCGGGGCGAGCCGTGCGCTGGTACGCGATCGTGGCGACGAGAGACGCCGAGGCCGCGAACGAGACGGCGTCCAGCACCGTGGCCAGCGACGCCCCGAGGGCGGCTACGAACGCGGCGCCGGCCACCGGGCCGCCGAGGCTGAGCACTCCGTCGATGAGCTGAACCGAGGAGTTGAAGCGAGTGCGTCCGTCCTCGCTGACCGTCTCGACGACGAACCCCTGGAAGGCAGGGAAATACAGCGGCCGCACACATGCCAGGACGAGCGCCGCCAGGTACAGCGCCGCGATGGGCGGCCGGCCCGCCCAGATCAGGCCGGCCAGGACAAGCGCGAGGCCGCAGGAACTCAGGTCACAGCCGACCATGGTGCCGCGGCGTGGCCACCGGTCGGCAAGCACCCCGGCGAATGGCCCGATCAGCACGTAAGGGAGGAATTCCAGGACATAGGCGAAGGCGGTCGCCGGGGCTGACCCGGTCAGGTTGAGGATCAGCGTCGGGACCGCGAATTTGTAGATCCAGTCCCCGGTCGAGGAAATCGCGTAGGCGGACAGGAGCGTGATGCCACCGACCCGGCGGAGCGGACGAGCAGCTGCCGCGGTCATCGCGCGGTCAGAACGGCACGGGCAGCGGACTGGCGGCAAGCCACTCCAGCGCGGGCCGCGGCGCCGCGGACCGGCAGATCCTGCAGTCCGGCAGCCGCTTCAGCGTCTCTGTCACCGTGAGCTGGGGATCCTGGAAGGTCATCTCGAGCAGCCTGCCGACCGACAGCGGCGCCGAGACCCGGCTGGCCAGCCGCACCACCTCGCCGATCGTGTGCGCCGCGTTCAGGACGACCAGGCCGTTGAACGCGGCGGTGTCCTCGCCGAACTTGTCACCCCTGGCCTCGATCGCCCGCAGCTCGCTGGCGACCATGCGGCTGACCGGATCGGCCTCCTGGACCTGGTCGTACCAGCACTCGACGCAGCCGCTGATGCCGGGCACGACGGTGTACAGGAGCGAGCGCTGGGTGTCGACTCCGCCGGATATCATCGCGGCGCCGGCGCGCACGCAGGCTTCGTTCACCCAGTGCGGGATGTCCAGCTTCGGCCCGTCAGCCGAGCAGACGACGATGTCGCGGTCGCTGACCACGCGGTAGGCGTCGTCGGCGGACATGATCCTGGACTGTTCCACCCTCAGGGTGATCGAGCTGTTCAGCGCGCGGGCCCGGTCAGCGGCGATATGGACCTTGTGCTGGCCGAGGAAGGGCTCGCCGTAGAGAACCTGGCGGTTGAGGTTCGACAGCTCCACCCGGTCGAAGTCGACGATCGTGATGTCGGTGAACCCGATCGCAACCAGGTCGAGCAGCAGATGGGTGCCGACCCCGCCGACGCCGATCACCGCGACCTTGCAGTCCCTCATGCGGCGCTGGAACTCGTACTTGGATACCGACGTCGAGGCGTACGTCTCGAAGAAGCCAAAGTTCGGTGCCCAGCGCTCGGCCGAAGCCGCGTCGAAATCGCTGCCGGTGTCCGAGGCGTCCTGGATCAGGCCGCAATCATCGAGGTCGCGGACGGCTTGCGCCACCTCGCCGGCCGTCACGTCGGGAAACTCGTCTTGCAGTGCCCGGCAGATCGCGTCAGGGTCCCGGTTGCCGTCCATCAGCCGCAGCAGCGCCAGCACCCGGCCGTCCGGGTCCTCCAGCGAGGTCAGCGTGCCACTGACCCTGAAATGAACGGCCCCATCGGCGACGAAATGCGGGATGCTTACCTTTAGCGTCGGACGTAGCACATGTGCCTCCTTCTCGTGCGGAGAGGGCCGGGTATCGCGACGCCGGCCCTCTCCGCGGCGGGATCAGTACTTGGTGCTGAAACCAGCCAGGCTGTACCGCTTCTCAGACTTCTTGATCACTAGTAAATTCACCTCCTCCCGGACTTAGGCAACAGGCGGATTCCCTTACCCGGCGCTGGGCAAGTCGCGGGAGAAAGGCGTGGTCCAAGACGGTCGAGCATCGCCGACCGCGGAATAAAGATCGCCTCAACGGAGGACTCCGCATCGGACAATCCCCGCCATCTTCAGATCCATATCGGCATTATCCTAGATCGGCCATTCTTTGCCGTCTAGGGCCCACCTGATGCCCATGTGGCGGAAGTGAGAATTGATGGAATTCGGCCGACGCTGGCCGAATTGTTCATCTACCCCGGCGACCGTCGCCTGTTCCCGGACAACTCGCGGGCTCAGGCAGGCTCGGCGATGACCGGATTCTCCAGGGCGCCGATCCTGTCGATCTCCACCCGGACGGTGTCGCCGGCCTTCAGGTACAAGCCGGGCCGGTGCCAGGCGATACCGCTCGGCGTGCCGGTCGACAGCACGTCGCCGACCTCGAGGGTGAACGCGCTGGACAGGTACGACACCTGCTCGTAGATGTTGAACAGCATGTCCCCGGTGTGGCCGTCCTGCCGCAGGTCGCCGTTGACGTAGGTGCGGAGGCGAAGGTCGAGCGGGTCGCCGATCTCGTCAGGAGTGACGATCCATGGCCCGATCGGCCCGTGGGTGTCGAAAGACTTGCTGACAACCATGCCCGGCTCGAGTTCCTGCCAGTCGCGCACGCTGACATCGTTGACGATGGTGAACCCGCCGATCACGTCGAGCACCGCCGGCCTGTCGTTCGGCACGTTCTTGCAGCGCCGGCCGATCACCACGCCAAGCTCGCCCTCGTAGTCGATCTCGTCGGGAGCGACCCGGGGGATCCAGACCGGATCGCCCGGACCAACGATGGACGTCTGCTGCTTGTTGAACCAGGCCTGCCGGGTTGGCCGCTGCATGTGCGTCTCTTCCAGGTGAGCAGCGTAGTTGTAGCCGATGGCCAGGAACTTCGGCGGTCGGGGTACGGGCGGGCCGAGCTGCACGCTAGACAGCGGCAGACGCGGGGCACTGGCCGAACTCGCCGGCACGGCCGCCTCCGGCCCGCGGCCCAGCAGGTCGATCATGGTGGCCACCGCCGGATCGGCCGCGGTCAGGTCGACGACCTCGTCGCCGTCGACGACGCCGACATGCCACGCTGCACGCCCATCGAACGTCGCGAGCCTCATCTGTCTGACCCCCGTCACAGTGGCTCGGTGAGATCCAGGAAGGATCATTGTCCCATCGGGCACTGGGCCTGGCCGGCCGCGGGTCGTAGCGCGACTCGATTGCCTGCCTGTCCGCCGTCGCCGGGCTCGGCTTGCCGCGCGTGGCAGACTGGCGTTCATGATGTCCCCGCGGACGCTCTGCGGGCTGCCATGGGCATGGTTCACGGCCTGGATGCTCGTCGGCGCGGGCTATGCCCTGAGCTTCATCGGGATCGCGTCGGTCGGATTGTTCCTGATACCGCTTCCGGTGCTGGCCACGGTGCTGCTGGCCCGGCGACGGCAGGCGAGCGGCGGATTGCCGGGCCTGATATCTGGTCTTGCCGTCCCGGTGCTCTACGTGGCCTATTTGAACCGGGCCGGACCCGGGACCATCTGCACCGCCGTAGCAGGCGGGCAGGAGTGCGATGGCGAATGGAGTCCCTGGCCGTGGCTGGCCGTCGGCGTGATCTTGTTCGTCCTCGGCGTCGCCGCGTTCATCGGTTGGCAGCGGCGAGCCAGTCACCGGCCGTACCAGGACTGAGAGGCACCGGCCCGGGCGGGCCTAAGCGCCAGCCGCGGGATCTAAGCACTCACGGCCGGTAAATCCTGGGCGATCGCCCGATTCGCGCCGGGCGGTCTTAGCCGCATCGTCGGAACGTAACCGACGTCAAGGAGGCGCCAATGGATCCCGTCATGATCCAGCACCTGGCGCGCGCGCGGCTGGCCGACCTGCACCGCCAGGCCCGGCGCGAAGCAATGGCCCGGGCCGTCCGCCAGAGCCGCCGCGCGCGCAGGCAGCTCACCGGCTATCACCGATCCGGGCTGCTGCGGGCGTTGAACTGGCGGGGTTCCCGTAGCTGCGCCGGCGGTCGATCGCTTGGCGCTCGCGGCATAGGGTGACGCCGGGAGTCAAGCGGTCGTGAGTTGCCGCCAGCTCGCCACGAGACCCTCGTTGAACCGAGCACCCGGGAGCCTGCCGCGGATCAGCGATTGAGCTGGTTATCTCGCCCGGCGGGAGGGCGCAGGCCCACAAGCTGGCGCAGTTGCTGTCTCGGGCACAGGGCCAGGGTGACCAGCTCCGATGTCGCGACCGCGATCGCCGCGCCCCGCCACAGGGAGGCCGACGGCCCGGCCGCCAGCACGGCCGCGCTGAATGCAGCTGCCGACAGGAGCGTCACGCGCACGAACGCGACCTGCCAGCGGCGCAGCGGCCGTCGTCTCGCCTCCCGCCGGTCAGGCTTCAGGATCCGGTCGTAGCCGTCCTGCGGTGGCGGCCACGGCCTCAGCTGCGGCGGCGCTTGATCATCGGCCTCGGGGCGCACTTCCCGATCGTAACCTCTGGCCCGGCCTAAGTCCTGCCGCGGCGGCCTGGCCGTCGCTGCGGTCTAGAATCCGCGGCAGCGAGCTATTGGCCCGCGAACGAGACCCCAGGGACCGTGATCGCCCCCCAGGAGGTTGAGCATGACCGGCAATCAGCGCGAGGACCCCGAAGACCAGGCTCTGCTGGCCTTCCTCGCCGCCCAGCGCGACGTGGTGCTTTCCATCGTGGAAGGGCTGGACGAGCAGGCATGGCACCGGTCGGTGGTGCCGTCGGGCTGGACGCCGGCTGGGCTGGTGGAGCACCTGGGAGGTGCCGAGTACCACTGGTTCCAGCATGTCGTCGCCGACTCGAGGGAAGACCCGCCCGTGGACGAGGACCTGCCTGCCTACGATCCGACGGCGGCCTTCGTCTCGGACCGGTCCTCAGCGGAGATCATCGATGATTACCGGAACGAGTGCGCGCGCTCGGATGCGGTGCTGGCGGTGACGCCGCTGTCGGCGCGGCCGCGCGGCAGGCACGGCGGTCCGGAGATGGACGAACCCCCGGACGTGCGCTGGGTCGTGCTGCACATGATCGAGGAGACCGCGCGGCACGCCGGTCACCTGGACATCGCCAGGGAACTGATCGACGGCCA
>JASHUI010000772.1:0-3323 GCA_030040095.1 Streptosporangiaceae bacterium
AGCCGCAGGGCCCGCTCCTGCTCGAAGTCGAGGGCCCGGGCGGCGGGCGCCTGCACCCGCCCGATCCTGCGGCCCAGCTCGACCACCTCGGCCCGGACCCCCGGCTCGGTGAGCACGCGCAGGCCGAAGGCCAGGGCGGCCGGGCTCACGTCGTAGCGACGCTCGATCGCGAGCCCGAGCGAGACCGCGCCCAGGTCGAGCTCGCTGAACTGGCGGTGCGGGCTGGCCCGGCCCGCGGCCGGCCGCAGGCCGGGCAGCAACCCCAGGGAGTCCCGGTATCGGAGCATGCGCGGCGAGGTGCCGAGGCGCCGCGCGGCCTCCGTGATGCGCATGAGCGCCAATCTTAACAATCTGCTGTCAAGAACAGGCCCGGGGGCGTGCGCCAGGCGCCTGGTGTCCCGTAGCGTCGAGTTGTTATCCGAGGAGACCCAGGGCTGGAGGAGTTGTTCATGACCACCGAACCGCTGCCGTTCAAGGTCGCTGACCTGTCGCTCGCCGAGTTCGGCCGGAAGGAGATCCGGCTGGCCGAGCACGAGATGCCGGGGCTCATGGCCGTGCGCGAGGAGTTCGCCCGCTCTCAGCCGCTGCGCGGGGCCCGGATCACCGGGTCGCTGCACATGACCATCCAGACGGCCGTGCTGATCGAGACGCTGGTCGCGCTCGGCGCCCAGGTGCGCTGGGCTAGCTGCAACATCTTCTCCACCCAGGACCACGCCGCCGCCGCGATCGCGGTGGGCCCGGACGGCACCCCGGACGACCCCAAGGGCGTGCCCGTCTTCGCCTGGAAGGGCGAGACCCTGCCCGAGTACTGGTGGTGCACCGAGCAGGCGCTGACCTGGCCCGGGCAGCCCGGGCCGAACATGCTGCTGGACGACGGCGGCGACGCCACCCTGCTGGTGCACAAGGGCGCCGAGTTCGAGGCGGCCGGCGCGGTGCCGGAACCGGCCGACGACGACTCCGAGGAGTGGGTGGTGGTCCTGTCCGCGCTGCGCGCCACGCTGGCCGCCAGCCCGGGCAAGTGGACGGCCGCCGCCGCCGAGATCCAGGGCGTCACCGAGGAGACCACGACCGGGGTGCACCGGCTGTACGAGATGGCCTCGGCGGGCACGCTCCGGTTCCCGGCCATCAACGTCAACGACTCGGTGACCAAGTCGAAGTTCGACAACAAGTACGGCTGCCGGCACTCGCTGGTCGACGGCATCAACCGGGCCACCGACGTGCTGATCGGCGGCAAGGTCGCGGTGGTCTGCGGCTACGGCGACGTGGGCAAGGGCTGCAGCGAGTCGCTGCGCGGCCAGGGCGCGCGGGTGATCGTCACCGAGATTGACCCGATCTGCGCCCTGCAGGCGGCCATGGACGGCTTCCAGGTCGCCAGGCTGGAGGACGTGGTGGCCACCGCCGACATCTTCATCACCGCGACCGGCAACTACCACATCATCACCGCCGAGCACATAACCCGGATGAAGCACCAGGCGATCGTGGGCAACATCGGTCACTTCGACAACGAGATCGACATGGCCGGCCTGGGCAGGCTGCCAGGCATCCGCAAGATCAACATCAAGCCGCAGGTGGACGAGTGGGTGTTCCCGGACGGGCACTCGGTGCTCATCCTGTCCGAGGGCCGGCTGCTGAACCTGGGCAACGCCACCGGGCACCCCAGCTTCGTGATGTCCAACAGTTTCACCAACCAGGTCATCGCCCAGATCGAGCTGTTCACCCGGGGCAGCGAGTACCCGCTGGGGGTGCATGTGATCCCCAAGCACCTGGACGAGAAGGTGGCCCGGCTGCACCTGGAGGCGCTCGGCGTGCGGCTCACCACGCTGACCAAGGAGCAGGCCAGCTACATCGGCGTGCCGGTCGAGGGTCCCTACAAGTCGGACCACTACCGCTACTGAGGGCGCCGCAGGCAAGGCGCCACAGGGAAGGCGATGCGGTGAAGGGGGAAGGCGAAGCGGGCGGCGGCCCGCAGGCACAAGGCAGCACGGTCGCCGATCCGGGCCAGGCCGCCGCGGGCCTGGCCCGGGTGGGCTGGGCCGAGCGGTCCATGCCCGTCCTCGGCCTGGTTCGCGAGGACTTCGAGCGGGAGCGGCCGTTCGCCGGGCTCGCCGTCGCGGCCTGCCTGCACGTGACGGCCGAGACCGCCGTCCTGGCCAACCTGGTCACGGCGGGCGGCGGGCGGCTGTACCTGGCCGCCTCCAACCCGCTGTCCACCCAGGACGACATCGCCGCGGCCCTGGCCGCCTGCCCTGGCATCACCGTGCACGCCCGGTCCGGGGTGGACCGGCGCACCTACTACGAGCACATCCACCGGGTGCTGGACGCCGGACCCAGCCTGGTCATCGACGACGGCTGCGACCTGGTGAACACGCTGCACACCGAGCGCCCGGAGCTGCTGGCCGGGGTGCGCGGCGGCTGCGAGTCGACCACCACGGGCGTGGTCCGGCTGCGCCGGATGGCGGCCGACGGCACGCTCGCGTTCCCGATGGTGGCGGCGGACGCCTCGCGCACCCGTCGCATGTTCGACAACTTCTCCGGCACCGGCCAGTCGGTGATCGACGGGATCATCCGGGCCACCAACACCCTGCTGGCCGGCAAGGTCGTGGTGGTGGCCGGCTACGGACCGTGCGGCCGGGGGATCGCCGAGCGCGCCCGCGGGCTTGGCGCCCAGGTCATCGTCACCGAGGTCGATCCCGTCCGGGCCCTGGACGCGCTGATGCAGGGCTTCCGGGTGCTGCCGATGGCCCGGGCGGCGCCGCTGGGACAGGTGTTCATCACGGCCACCGGCTCCCGCGACGTGATCGGCGCCGAGCACATGGCGCTGATGCGCGACGGGGCGATCCTGGCCAACGCCGGGCACTTCGACGTCGAGGTGGACGTGCGCGCCCTGGTCGGCCTCGCGGTGGCGGTCCACCCGGCGGTCCGGCCGCATGCCGACGAGTACCTGCTGGCCGACGGCAGGCGGCTGATCCTGCTGGCCGAGGGGCGCGTGGTCAACCTGGTCGCGGCCGAGGGCAACCCGGCCGCGGTCATGGACCTGTCGTTCGGGGTCCAGGCCCTGGCCCTGGCCTGGCTGGCCGGCCGGGGGGAGTTGCTGCCCGGCGTGCACGAGGTGCCGGCCCAGATCGACGCGCGCATCGCGGCCCTGGCGCTCGAGTCGCTCGGCGTCCAGATCGACGCGCTCACGCGCGTTCAGGAAACTTACCTGGATTCCTGGCGGCAAGGGTCCTTAAAATCCGCCGCGGCGCTCACCCGGGCGGCGCGAACTCCCCGGGCGCCGGCGGTTGCGGGCGCCCGGGCGGCGCCGGGGCGGGCACGTCGTCCCG
>JASHUI010000773.1:0-11404 GCA_030040095.1 Streptosporangiaceae bacterium
TGCGCTCCGGGGCGTAAGGAAACACGTCCCCCGGGCCGAACACGTGGCAATGGGCGTCGACCGCGCCGGGCGGCGGAAGGTAGCCCGGCTTGCTCGGGTCCGGATCGAACGACAGCCAGTCGGCGTCGGGCTGGGGCGGGGGGGCGGGACGCTGAGCAGTCATCTACCGTCCTCGTGCGCGCAGCGCTCGGTCCAGGCGCGGGTAGACCCGCCGGGCGTTGCCGGAGTACGCCTTGGCCGCGTCGGCCTCGGCCAGGCCGAGCGCGTCGATGTAGCGCTTGGTGTCGTCGAAGTGATGCCCGGTCTGCGGGTCGATGCCGCGGACCGCGCCGACCATCTCCGAGCCGAACAGGATGTTGCCGACGTCGATCACGTCGAACAGCAGGTCGATGCCGGGCTGGTGGTAGACGCAGGTGTCGAAGAACACGTTCCGCATCACGTGCTCGGCCAGCGGCGGCTTGTTCAGCATGTCGGCCAGCCCGCGGTAGCGGCCCCAGTGGTAGGGAACCGCGCCGCCGCCGTGCGGGATCACCAGCCGCAGGCCGGGGAAGTCGGCGAACAGGTCCCCCTGGATGAACTGCATGAACGCCGTGGTGTCGGCGTTGATGTAGTGGGCACCGGTGGCGTGGAAGTTCGGGTTGCAGCTGGCCGACACGTGCACCATCGCGGGCACGTCCAGCTCGCACATCTTCTCGTAGACCGGGTACCAGTACCGGTCGGTGAGCGGCGGCGAGGTCCACCGGCCGCCGCTCGGGTCCGGGTTCAGGTTGCAGCCCACGAAGCCGAGCTCGAGCACGCAGCGCTCCAGCTCGGCGACCGACGCCTTCAGGTCGGCGCCGGGCGACTGCGGCAGCTGGCAGACTCCGATGAACGTGTCGGGGAACAGCCCGACCACCCGGGCGATCAGGTCGTTGCAGGCCCGCGACCACTCGCCGCTGATCCGCTCGTCGCCCTCGTGGTGGGCCATGGCCGACGCCCGCGGCGAGAAGATGGTCATGTCGGCGCCGCGCTCGCGGAGCAGCCTGAGCTGGTTCCGCTCGATCGATTCGCGGATCTCGTCGTCGGCGATCGAGGGGTAGGGCGGCGACGGGCGGCCCTCGGCGAAGGCCGACAACTGACTTTTACGCCACGTCTCGTGCTGGGGCGGGGCGGTCGTGTAATGGCCGTGGCAGTCGATGATCACCGCGGGCCTCCCTGCTGGTCCCAGGCCGACGCGGGCACCAGCACCTCGCCCCGCATCAGCAGGCGGGCGGTGCGCAGCAGCGCCGATCTGGTCACGGCGAACCCGCCGCCCGACGACTGCGCCTCGATCGTGACCGTGAAGAAGCCGGTCGGGTGCTCGACCTCGATCTCGGCCGCGCCGCCGGACCGGTCCGGGAGCACCGCGACCGCGTTCGCCACCGACCCGGGCAGCATGCACGCCGTGGCCACCGAGACCGCGCCCAGCACCCCGATCGCCTCGTGCACCCGGTGCGGTATGAACGTGCGGGTCGACACCGCCCCGCCGTGGGCCGGAGGCGCCAGCAGGCTCATCTTCGGGACCGTGGCGTGGGTGACGTCGCCCAGGTTCATCATCGGCCCGGCGGCCAGGCGGATCGCCTCGACCCGCTTGGTCAGCTCCGCGTTCCCTTCCAGGTCCTTGGGCGACTCCTGCCCGGTCACGCCGAGGTCCGCGGCGGCCAGGCACACCACCGGCATGCCGTTGTCGATGCAGGAGACCGTGGTCCCCTCGATGACGTCGGTGATGTTCCCGGTGGGGAGCAGCGCGCCGCACGACGACCCGGCGACGTCGGCGAACTCGATCGGGACCGGCGCGTGGGTCCCGGGCACGCCGTCGATGCGCGCGGTGCCGTCGTAGCGGACCCGCCCGCCGGGCGTCTGCACCGACGCGGTGGCCAGGGTCTTCGTGTTCCGCATCCAGATCCGGACCGGCGTGACCTCGCCGGCCGCCGGCACCAGCCCCTCCTCGATCGCGAACGGCCCGACCGCGGCCAGCATGTTGCCGCAGTTCTGCCGGTCGGAGACCTCCGGCCGGTCCGGCCAGACCTGCAGGAACAGGTACTCGACGTCGGCGTCCTCGCGGTCCGAGCGACTCACCACGGCGACCTTGGAGGTCAGCGGGTGGCTGCCGCCCATGCCGTCGATCTCCCTCGGGTCCGGCGAGCCCATCGCGGCCAGCAGCACCGCGTCCCGGGCCGCGGTGTCGGCGGGCAGGTCGTCGGCCAGGAACACCAGGCCCTTGGACGTCCCGCCGCGCATGGCGCTGCAGCGAATGGCTTTCTGGTTCATGAGGCTTCCGTGTAGTCCACGTAGCGCAGGCCCTTGTCGGCCAGCCGGCCGCGCATGTTGTAGAGGTCCAGGCCCAGCTCGCCGGCGTTGAGCTTGATCCGCTTGGCCGCCTCGCTGTCCTCCCGGTCCCGGGCCGCCTTGAGCACGGTCGCGGCCTCCTCGCGGGGCACGACCACGACCCCGTCGTCGTCGGCCACGACCACGTCGCCGGGCCGTACGTACGCGCCGCCGCAGACGATCGGCGTCCCGATGTTGCCCGGCGTCTCCTTGACCGTGCCCTTGGCCGAGATCGCCCTGGACCAGACCGGGAACCCCATCTCCGTCAGTGCCGCCACGTCCCGCACGCCCGCGTCGATGACCACGCCGCGCACGCCGTGCGCCAGCAGGCTGCCGGCCAGCAGATCGCCGACGTACCCGTCCTCGCACGGGCTTGTCGGGGTGACCACCAGCACGTCCCCCGGCCGCGCCTGCTCCACGGCCACGTGGATCGACCAGTTGTCGCCCGGGGCGACCTCGCAGGTCAGGGCGTTGCCCGCGATGCGCGCCGGCCGGAAGATGGGCCGGATGTCGGCGCGCAGCAGCCCGGTGCGGCTCTGGGCCTCGTGCACCGTCGCGACCCCGGCGCGGGCCAGGCCGTCGACCAGCCCGAGATCGGTCCGCGGGGTGTTGCGTACAACTAGCGGCACGGCCAGTGCTCCTCTCACCCAGTTCACCCCGAGACGGGGCGTTACAAATCCGTCTTGACCTCCGCGGCGGGCATGGTCGCCCGCAGGGCGCGCAGCGCGCTCAGCTCGGAGGCGGACGGGGCCGCGATCTCGGCCAGGCCCGCGGTCACCCGCAGGTCCCATCCGGTTCGGTCCCTGACCTGGGCCACCGATACGCCCGGGTACACCCCGGTCAGCACCAGCTCGCACGTCCGCGGGTCGGGCTCGAGCACGCCCAGGTTCGTGATGATCTTCTGCGGGCCGGCGCCGGTCAGCCCCAGGTATTTCCGGCTGCCCGGCCCGTCGCCGAAGCCGACCGAGGTAACGAAGTCCACCCGCTCGACGAACGTCTGCGGCGTCTGCCGCACGATCACGATGACTTCCCGGCAGGACGCCGCGATCTCCGGGGCGCCGCCCGCGCCGGGCAGCCTGACCTTGGGATCGGCGTAGTCCGCGCCGATCACGGTGGTGTTGATGTTGGCGAACCGGTCGATCTGGGCCGCGCCGAGGAAGCCGGTGTCGATCCGGCCCGGCTGCAGCCAGTAGTTGAAGATCTCCGGCACGCTGACCACCGCGTCGGCCGTCTCGGCCAGGATGCCGTCGCCGATGGACAGCGGCAGCGCGCCCGGCTTGGCGCCGATCGCGCCGGACTCGTAGATCAGCACCAGGCCCGGGGAGTGGGTGGCCCGGGCCAGGTTGGCCGCCTCGCTGGGCAGGCCGATGCCGACGAAGCAGGTCGGCCGGCCGCGCAGCGCCCGCGCCGCCGTGACCGTCATGATCTCGTCGGCCGTGTAGCGGTCGAGAGCGCCGGTCACCGGGCTTGCTCCGCGTAGACGTGCCGGTCCAGCCAGCGCCCGAACGCCGCCCGGTCCCGGCTGATCGCGTCCCAGGCCACGTAGAAGTCGTTGTCGCGGACCGTGTAGTCCAGCGCGTAGGACGGATGGGCGCCGCCGGGGGCCAGCGCCACGTAGCCGACGGCCCAGGCGGGCAGCACGATGGCGCCGGGCCTGGGGTCGAGCTCGGCGACGATCTCCTCGACCGTGACCACCGACCGCGCGGCGGCCAGCACCGCCTCCTTCTGCACCCCGGTGATGCCCCAGAGCTGGACGTTGCCGGCCCGGTCGGCCCGCTGGGCGTGGATCACGGTGACGTCCGGCCGCAGCGCCGCGACCGCGGTCAGCCGGTCGCCGGTGAACGGGCAAATGATCTCGGCGATGCTGGCCCGGGTGCTGGCGGCCGGGCCAGCCAGCCCGGTCCCGCTGTAGCCGCGCAGCACCGCGAACGGCAGCCCGGACGCGCCCGCCACGTAGCGGTTGGCCATCCCGGCGTGGCTGTGCTCCTCGAGCTCCAGCGGCACCGGCCAGGAATGCTCCACCGCGTCGCGGAACCTGTGCAGCGACCCGACGCCGGGGTTGCCGCCCCAGGAGAACACCAGCTTGCGGGCGCACCCGGCGCCGATCAGCTGGTCGTATATCACGTCCGGGGTCATCCGGACCAGCGTGAGCTCGCGCCGCCGCTGCCGGATCACCTCGCGCCCCGCCGCGTGCGGGATCAGGTGGGTGAAGCCCTCCATCGCCACCGTGTCGCCGTCGTGGACCGCGGCGGCGATGGCGTCGGCCAGCGACACGATCTCGGCCACGCCACCCCGCCTCCTGCTCAGCGAGCCACCTTTATCGACACGATAACGACAGCCCGGCGCCATGTGCACACTTGTGCGTTCTACGACTGCGTCCTAGTCTCGTCCGCGCACGGCCAGTGCAGCGTCGGCCATCACGCCTATCCTGGCAGCATCGGGGGCAAAGATCTTTGTGCCCCCGCCCCGGTTGGCCGTAGATCCGTTTGTGGAGGCCGCAGTGTCCCTGGACGATTTCCCGCGCTACCCGCTGCTGTTCGGCCCCAGCCCGGTCCACCCGCTGGAGCGGCTCTCCGCGCACCTGGGCGGGGCGAAGGTCTGGGCCAAGCGGGAGGACTGCAATTCCGGGCTGGCCTTCGGCGGCAACAAGACCCGGAAGCTGGAGTACCTGGTGCCGGACGCCCTGGCCCAGGGCGCCGACACGCTGGTCTCGATCGGCGGGGTGCAGTCGAACCACACCCGCCAGGTCGCCGCGGTCGCGGCGCGGCTGGGGTTGCGCGCCCTGCTGGTCCAAGAGAGCTGGGTCGACTGGCCCGACTCCGTCAACGACCGGGTCGGCAACATCCTGCTCTCCCGGATCATGGGCGCCGACGTGCGCCTGGTCGACGCGGGCTTCGGCATCGGCTTCAAGGCCAGCTGGGAGCGGGCCCTGGAGGACGTCCGGGTCCAGGGCGGCACCCCGTACGCGATCCCGGCCGGCGCCTCCGACCACCGGCTCGGCGGGCTCGGCTTCGCCAACTGGGCCTACGAGGTACGCCAGCAGGAGGAGCAGCTTGGGGTGTTCTTCGACACGATCGTCGTGTGCACCGTCACCGGCTCCACCCAGGCCGGGATGATCGCCGGCTTCGCGGGCCAGTCCCGGCCCCGGCGGGTGATCGGCATCGACGCGTCGGCCAAGCTGGAGGAGACCCGGGCCCAGGTCGAGAAGATCGCCCGCAACACCGCCGCGCTGATCGGCCTGGGCCGGGAACTGCGCGACGACGAGATCACCGTGCTGCCCGGCTATGCGGGCGACCACTACGGCATCCCGGTCAAGTCCACGCTGGACGCGATCAGGCTGACCGGGGCACTGGAGGGAATGATCACCGACCCGGTCTACGAGGGCAAGTCCATGGCCGGGCTGATCGACCTGGTCCGCACCGGCCAGATCGGCCGGGACTCCACGGTTCTGTACGCGCACCTGGGCGGCCAGCCCGCCCTCAACGCCTACAGCGCGCTGTTCCGGTGACGGCCGGCCGCCGGACCGCCGGACCGCCGACCGCCGCCGAGACCGGCCCGGTCAGCGCCCGATGAGCCGGTCCAGCGCTTCGCGGCCGTTTGTGCCGCTGCGGTCGACGTCGATGACGCCGAGTATCACCGCGAGCACGGTATCGGCGAAAAGACCCGCGCCTTCATAGCGCGAGGGCCCGTAGTCGTCCGGCATTATCCGGTGGCGCAGCAGGAATCCGTCGAGCGCCGCCTGCAGCGCGAGCGACAGGCGGTGCGGCGTCCACCCGGGCCGCAGGACTAAACCCAGATCGGCGAGCACGGCCGCATAGCCGTCCGCCCACGCCTGGACTCCGGCGCGCATGGCCGGCATCAGCGCCTCCCATAGGGCCGGGTGCTGCGCGAGCAGCGGCCCGATATGGAGCGTCAGATAACTGCGCGGGTGCCGCTGCAGCGACTCGAGCAGGCCATCGGCGATCCTGATCACCTCCTGCGAAAACGGCACCGGCGCCGTCACGACCTCCGGCACCTGCCTGGCCTGCTCGTTCGGCGGCTCGTCCACCTCCTCCTCGGCCAGGGCGTAGACCAGCGCATCGGGCAGGAACTCCTCGCGGGTGCGCCACCGGTTGAAGAACGCCTTGCGGCTGGCTCCGGCGCTCCCCCCGGCCGCGGCCATGCGGACGACGTCCTCGGTCCTGAGCCACTCCAGGGCCGCCGGGAAGTGGATCGATCGCAGCCGGGCCGGCTGCTTCTCGCCTGGCTGGTCGTCTAGATAAGCATCGATAAGCTGCGTGGCGGCCTTGAGGAATTGCCGCGCGGTCGCATCGTCACGCGATACGGCAGGCCGCGGGCTCAATGACGGGTCACCATCGTCATCTGTCGCTCCGATAGCACCGCTTGATAGGAGACTCAGTTGTCTCCCTACACCTTAGCCTGCAATCTCACGCGGGTCCCAAATGCTCGCTAAACTCGGTTGCGCGCCGAAGGGGTCACGGGCGGGATACTATCGTGCCACGATTTACCCGGCTAACCGGAAAGCCGGACTAAATACAGCGCGATGGATGACGCCCGAAGGTGATACTCCGGGCGGACCTTTCGTCACGGAGGGTGCCGACCCCGAACCGCGAGCCCGGGGGGATGGGCAGGGGTTCGCTGGGGGGGCGAACCTGGTCCGGGCGGGATCGTAAGGTCCCCGCCCGGACCAGGTTCTTTAGTCTCCGGGCCGCCCGGCGGTCTACCCGGCGGGCAGCGTCATGGTGCCGTGCCCGACGATGGCGGCGCGTCCGGCCACGATGAGCTCGCCGACCCGGCCGCCTTGTTTGCGGGCGGTTCCGTGCAGCTCGCTGGGACGCCCCATGGCCACGCCCTGCTCGATCTCCAGCTGGTAGGTGCCGTCCTGCTCCGGCGACCGCAGGGCGAGGCTGGCGACCAGCGTCGCGCAGGCCGACCCGGTGGCAGGATCCTCTTCCACCCCTACCCCCGGTGCGAAGAACCTGGCCTGCACGCGGGCGCCGTCGCGGTAGTCCCCGGTGAACAGGTACAGGTCCGGCGACCAGCCGCCGACGACGCCCGCCGCCCAGGCGGCCTTGTCCAGCACGGCGCGATTCAGCAGCCCCGCGTCGGCCAGGCGCACGAAGCAGAACCTGATCCCCAGCCCCGCGTACCAGCTCTCCGCGATGGCGTTCTCGGGCAGGCCGATGGCCTTCGCGATCGCGGCCACCGGTGGCGCCTCGCCGGTGGTCTGGTAGTCCGGATCCCGCAGGTGGAGGCGGATCACCGGTCCGTCGACGGTGACCGAGACCGGGCCGATGCCCTCCTCGAACACGAACGGCCGCCCGCCGTTCTCTCCGTCGCTCAGGCTGGCCAGGACCGCGGCCGTGCCCACGGTCGGATGACCGGCGAACGGCAGCTCGCGGTGCGGGGTGAAGATCCGGACCCGGCAGGTGTGGGACGGATCGCTCGGCGGCAGGACGAAGGTGGTCTCCGAGAAGTTGAACTCCCGGGCCAGCTGCTGCATGGTCCCTTCGGCGATTCCGTCGGCGTCCGGAAACACGGCCAGCTGGTTTCCGCCGAAGGGCCGGTCGGTGAACACGTCCACCAGGCTGAAGTCGAATCCCATGGCTCAGGCCACCACCACGTCCATCTCGACCGCCGCCCCCAGCGGCAGCGCGGCAACGCCGATCGCGGTGCGGGCCGGATAGGGCTTGGTGAAGTGCCGGGCGTACACCTCGTTCATCGCGGCGAAGTCCGCCAAGTCAGCGAGGTAGACGCCGACGCGAACGACGTCGCCCAGGTCCTTGCCCGCCGCGGCCAGGGCGGTCGCGATGTTCCGGAGGATCTGATCGGTCTGGGGCGTGACGTCGCCGTCGACCAGCCGCCCCGTGGCGGGGTCCTGGCCTACCTGGCCGCTGAGGAACAGCAGCCCGCCGCCCCGCACGCCCAGCGAGAACGGAAGCTCGATTGGCGCGAGCTCGTCACTGGTGATCACGTCGCGTGTCATTGTCGGTGAGGTTCCTTCCTGGTTGAGTGTTCGCCCTGAACGGTTGCCCGCGGCCGCTAGGCCTTACCCAGCCCGGCCAGGTGCGGCGGGAGCTGATCGGCGTACTGCGCCTGCCCCTCTCCGAAGGAGAAGTTCTCGGACGGGATCTCCAGCAGCGTGATGAAGACGTCGGCCGGCCGGACCGCGCACTCCGCGTCCAGCAGCTCGCTGATACGCCGGTACAGCGCCTTCTTCAGCTCGGTGTCGCGGCCGACGGCGAGCGTGATCTGGATGTAGACGATCCCGCCGGTTCGCCGGATGCCGAGGAACGACGGGTCATACACGATCTCGTCCGGCTCGTGCCCGGTGATGACCTGGAAATGATCCCCCTCCGGGACGCCCAGCGTCTCCACCAGGGCGCGATGAACGCAGTTCCCGACCGCGCTGAGGTCACGGGCAGCGGACCTGCCCAGGTCGATGCGAACGAATGGCATGGTGTTCCCTTCCGAGACAATCAGGGGTTCGACAGCCGGTCGCTGCTGTCCCGCAGCCGTCTGAGCCGGGCGAGCAGGTCGGCCACGTCGGCATCGCCGAACTCGTCGGCGACCATTTGCTGCACCCGCTCCCACAGCGGATAGGCCTGCGCGCGCTTGCGCGCCCCGAGGCCGGTCAGCCGCAGCAGCCTGCGCCGCCGGTCCGATGCGGCCGTGTCCTCGACCAGCCCCGACTCCACCAGCGGCGCCACCTCGCGGGTGCACGTGGTGCGCTCCATGCCCAGCCGGCTGGCCAGGTCGCCGACCGACAGCGGCCCCTCCTGGGCCAGCCGGGACATGATGCTGTACCCGGTCACCCGCAGGCCCGCCGGCGCCAGCGCACGGTCGTAGAGCCGGTTGACCGACCTCGTCGCCATCCGCAGCGAGCTGCACACGCATTCGCTCCTCGCCGGACCCACGAGTTCCCTGCTCACCGCGTCCACAAGCTCAGCTCCCTCCTCACCGAACCCGCCGTCCTTTCCCCGCCGCACCCACCGTCCCCTTCCCCCCCGGACCCGCAGCTCCCTCCCCGCCGGACCCCGCCGTCCTTCCCCCCGGACCCGCATCTCCCTCCCCGCCGCGCCCGGCGCCCCCCAGATCCACCAGCTCCCTCCCCCCAAACCGATGGCTTCCCCTCAACCGGATCCGCGAGGATGAATGTATATACACCTATCTCCGTGCGACAACCCAATTTCTGCTCGCGCGCCCCGCGAGCACTCAGATTCCGGGACATATCACCCATCCGATCGGCGAATTCCGGCGCAGACGGCCATGCCGGCCCCTCGAAAACCTTGATCAACTCGACTGACCGGAAAATCCACTGCCTCAGCGGGGCGCGCGGCAGCGCCGGCGCAGCCGGCCCTGGGGGCTCGCCGGTGACGGGGATGCGGGTCAGGCGGCGGGTGTGAGGGTGACGGTGTAGCCGAGGGCCTCGAGCTGGCGGATGTGACTGCGGGCTGACCGGTTCTTGTTGATCTTGGTTTCGTAGTAGCCGGGGCCGAGGTCGGCGAACCTGGCGCCGCGGCCGCTGAGCAGGTGCCAGATGATCACCAGGATGGAGCGGGCGACGGCGGCCTGGGCGACGGCTCCGCCGCGGCGGCGGGCGATCCGGGCGTAGCGCTCGCCGAGGAAGGTGGCGGTGCCGGCGGCGCCGGTCGCGGCCTGGCCGAGGTAGCCGCGCAGGTAGGCGTTGCCCTGGCCCTTCCCGTGGCGGGTACGGGGGCCGGACTGGAGGGTGCGGGGGCACAGCCCGGCCCAGGACACCAGGTGGCCAGCGGTGGGGAACCGGGTCATGTCCAGCCCGGTCTCGGCGATGATCGAGCAGGCCAGGGCGGCGCTGACGCCGGGGATTTCTTCCAGCCGCATGATCGCGGGCAGCGCGGCGGCGTCCGGCCCGGTCCCGGCGCCGGCGCCGGTGACGCCGCCGGGGTCAGCGCCCCAGGCGGCCGGGATCGCGTCGATGGCGTCCTCGATCCGGCTGGTGAGCCGGGCGACCGCGGCGTCGAGGAAGGCGATCTGGTCCAGCAGGATCTGCGCGATCTGGGCGTGGTGGCTGGTGAACATCCCGGTCAGCGCCTGCACCAGGGCGGCGTGCCTGGCTTTCATCCGGCCCCGGGCCAGCCCGGCCAGCACCTGCGGGTCGCGCTCCCCGGCGATCAGCCCCCCGATCATGTCCCGCGCCGAGGCCGTGGTCAGCTTGGACGCCACCGACGACACCTTGATCAGGGCGTCTTCGAGCAGCTTCTCCAGCCGCTGCCAGCACCGGGTCCGGTCCTGGGTCACGTGGGTGCGCGCCCGGGTGTACTGCCGCAGCGCCCGGATCTCGGCCGGCGGCACGAACGACGGCCGCAGCAGCCCCTTCTCGGTCAGCCGGGCCAGCCACACCGCGTCCAGCCGGTCGGTCTTCGGCCGCCCCGACAGCTGCTTCACCTGGCTGGCCGACACCAGCTGCACCGCCACCCCGGCCGCCTCCAGCAGGTAATACCAGATCCGCCAGTAATCACCGGTCGACTCCAGGGTCACCATCTGCACCCCGGCGCCGGCCAGCTCCGCGCCCAGCGCCGCCACCGCGTTCACCGTGGCCGGCACCGGCCACACCTTCGACTGCCGCTCGCCCGGCCGCCGCGGATGCGGCCCGCGCAGGCACACCATGCCCTCCTTCTTCGCCACATCCACCGCCGCGACCGTGTCCCAGACCCGCTCGTACCCCTCATCGTCGATAACCTGCGGCTTGCTCACCGCGGCCTCCTAAACTCTGTGCCGATGGGCTAAACCAGCGGGCTGCCCGGGGGCCCCGGTCAGGGCAACAGCCGGAATACTGACCGTCGTGCTCAAGGCAACAAGAAGCGACCCTCAGGTCAAGGCCCCGGCGCCAGGCTTTTCAGCGGGCTCACAACCCACAGTGCGACGGCGTCACGGGCAGCCCGCTGCATCCTCCCGCCCCCGGCCCCCCAGCGGACCCCAAACCGGCAACCCCAGCCACCGCGCGGCAGCGGCACCAGCCACCACCCCGCCCGCACCCGCACCGATTTTCACGCACCGCGACCATCCCCGTGGATGA
>JASHUI010000774.1:0-4106 GCA_030040095.1 Streptosporangiaceae bacterium
TGCACAAGACCAACGTGTACATCGACGTCTCGGGCTGGTCGCCGCGGCGGATCCCGGTGGAGGTGATCGGCGAGTTGCGGGGCCGGCTGTCCGGCCAGTTCCTCTGGGGCAGCGACTTCCCGTTCCTGACCCCCGAGCGCTGCCTGGACGAGTTCGACCTCCTGGATCTTCGTCCCGACGTGCGGGACGCGGTGCTCCGCGGCAACGCGGCCCGCATCCTCGGGCTGAGCTGAGCCCACGCTCAGCCGGCCGCTGGCTCTGCGGCGCTCTGGGCCCGCCCCTCCACCGGGCCGCGGGGCGGCGAGACCAAGTCCGGCCCGCGGGCGCTCCTGGTCAGGTACAGGTAGCCCGCCGCGCCGGCCACCACCAGGATCATCACCACCTGGTCGACCCGCAGCCCGAGCAGCCGGGGTGAGTAGTAGACCGCCAGCTCCTGGGTCAGGAACCGGCCGATCGCGTAGAGCCCGGCGTACAGCGCGAACGTCCGGTTGCCCGGGAGCAGGAACCGGTGGGCGGCGTAGATCACCAGCACGCCGACCAGGATGTCCCACAAGGACTCGTACAGGAACGTCGGCTGGAAGGTCGCATCGGCCAGGTAGCCGGCCAGGCGATGCTCGGGAGAGATCTGCACCGCCCACGGCAGCGTGCTCGGCAGCCCGTAGTTCGCCTGCTCGAACCAGTTGCCCAGCCTTCCGATCGCCTGCGCGAACGCGAGCCCGGGGGCTACCGCGCCGGCGATCGGCGCCAGCGCGACCGCCTCCTTACGGCAGACGACCCACGCGCCGAGCGCCCCGCCCACCACCGCCCCGGGTACCCCCAGCCCGCCGTCCCAGATGCGGAACACGTGGACCCAGTCGTGCCCCTTACCGAAGTACGGCTCGTAGCCGGTGATCACGCTGTACAGCCGCGCGCCGACCAGGCCGGCGGGCACGGCCACGGTGGCGATGTCCAGTACCAGGCCGGGCCGGCCCCCGACCCTGATGTAGCGCCGGTTGGCCACCCAGAGCCCGACCACGATGCCCGCGATGACGCACACGGCGTAGGCCTGGACTGGGATGGGCCCGAGATGCCACAGGCTGCGCGAAGGGCTGGGGAGGATGGCAGCCGGCATGTTCCGGACGTTACTCCGATTAACGTCCTGGTTTGACCGGAATACGACGCACTGAGCCGCGGCCACCGCCCGGAACGCTGGTCAACCGGCCGCCGCGCCGGTCTCGCTTGACAGGCAGGGTGCGAGCTGTAACTTTGTCTTATGACAATAGCTAAAAGGAGCAGCGCTTCAAGCGGGGATCTTGGCCCCGGCACGGGCGCAGGCCCCGGCACGGGGGGAGATCCCGGCACGGGCGCAGGCCCCGGCACGGGCGCAGGCGGCGGGAGCTCGCCTGCGGGCGGCCCGGCGACGTCCGCATCCCCGATCGAGTTCCGGCTGGATACCGGCTCCGGGGTGCCGACCTACCTGCAGCTCGTCCGGCAGGTCGAGCACGCGCTGCGGCTCGGCTACCTCAAGCCCGGCGACCAGCTGCCCAAGGTCAGGGACGTGGTCGCCTCGCTCGCGATTAACCCGAACACCGTGCTGAAGGCCTACCGGGAGCTGGAGACCAAGGGCCTGGCGGCAGGCCGGCCCGGCCAAGGCACCTTCGTCCAGGCCACCCTGAGTCAGATCGCGCTCCCCGAGCTGACCTCATTGCGCCGTTCCCTGCTCGGCTGGCTGGCCACCGCCGACGCGGCCGGACTGGACGAGGACGGGATCGTGGCCCTTTTCTCCAGCGCTCTGCGGGATTTCTCTGAGCGCCGCGGCGGCGACCACCGAACCCGCGGCGCCGGCCCAGGAAAAGAGGGCGTCGCATGAACGTCATCGAGGCCAGCGGCCTGGGCAAGCGGTTCGGCCGCACCTGGGCGCTGAGCGAGTGCTCGCTGGCGGTCCCCGCGGGTCACGTCGCCGCGCTGGTCGGGCCGAACGGCGCGGGCAAGACCACGCTGCTGAACCTGGCGGTCGGCCTGACGGCGCCCACCGCGGGCGGCGTCACCGTCCTCGGCGGCCGGCCACCCGGGTCGCCCGCCGCGCTGGACGGCATCGCGTTCGTAGCCCAGGACACGCCGGTGTACCGGAACCTGTCGGCCGACGACATGATGCACCTGACCCGCAACCTGAACCGCCACTTCGACCAGCACTACGCGCGAGCCCGGCTGGGGGAGCTCGGCATCCCGTTGCAGCGGAAGGCGGGCAGGCTGTCTGGAGGCCAGAAGGCGCAGCTTGCGCTGACCCTGGCGCTGGCCAGGCGGCCGCGGCTGCTCGTGCTGGACGAGCCGGTGGCGATGCTCGACCCTGTGGCCCGGCACGACTTCATGGCCGTCGTGCTGACGGCGGCGGCCGACGACGGCGTGTCGGTGGTGCTGTCCTCGCACGTGCTCGCCGAGCTGGAGCGGGTGGCCGACTACCTCATCCTGATGTCGCGGGGCCGGGTGCAGGTGGCCGGCGACGTCGACGGCCTCCTCGCCGGTCATCGCGTGCTGACCGGCCCGGCCGCCGAGGCCGGTACGTATGCCGAACGGCCGGTGGTGCATGTCCGAAGGGCCGAGGCGCAGGCCCACCTGCTGGTCCGGGCCGCCGCGCACGATCCGGTCCCGCCCGGCTGGCAGGCGCACCCGGTCGGCCTGGAAGAACTCGTCCTGGCCTACCTGCGCGCGCCCGGCGCCGCCGCGCTGCCCGGCCCGGCCCGCGGCCGGGCTGTGCCGCTTGAAACCGGCGAACCGACGAAGGTGACGAAATGACCGCGCTGACCCTGCCCGCCCGTCCGGAGGAGGACGCCAGCCTGCGGCCGGTGCCGTGGTGGCGGATGGCCTGGGTCACCTGGCGGCAGCACCGCTTCGCGCTGGGCGGGGTGGCCGCGCTGCTGGGCGCGCTGGCGGTGTGGCTGTGGCTCGACGGCCTTCAGGCGCACCAGGCCTACACCGCCGCGGCCACCTGCCACCCGGCAAGCTCCTTTACCTGCGGGAACATGATCAGCGACTTCAACAGCTCCTACGGCGCGACGGCGGAGCTCATCGCCGGACTGCTTCAGGTGGCGCCCGCGCTGATCGGGGCGTTCGTCGGGGCGCCGGTGCTGGCCCGGGAGCTGGAGACCGGCACCTTCCGGTACGCCTGGACCCAGGGCGTCGGCCGGTGGCGCTGGACGCTCGGCAAGCTGGTGCCGCTCGCGATCGCGGTGACGGTCGCCGCCGGGGTGTTCAGCCTGCTGCTGTCCTGGTACTACCGGCCGTTCTTCGCCGACGGCAACCAGACCCGGCTCGCTCCCACGGTGTTCGACCTGCGCGGGGTGGCGTTCGCCGCCTGGACGCTGGCCGCCTTCGCGATCGGCGCCCTGGCCGGCATGCTCATCCGCCGGGTCGTCCCCGCGATGGCCGCCGCCCTGGCCGTCTACACCGGGCTCGCCCTCGCAGCCGGCCTGTACCTGCGCCAGCACTACCTGACGCCGCTGCTCACCAGCGACCCGAACGTGCCCGGCTCGGCGTTGGGCAGCAGCCCGAACGCGCCCGACTCCGCGTGGATCCTCGGCCAGCAGTGGCAGACCAAGGGCGGCCAGCCGGTCAGCGAGTCCGCGCTCAGCCAGGTGCTCCTGAGGGCCCCGCAGTTCGACGGCGGGAAAGGCGGGATCCCGCAGTCCGGCAGCGTGACGCGGTACCTCATGCAGCACGGGTACATGCTGTGGACGACCTACCAGCCGGCCAGCCGGTTCTGGCCTCTCCAGTGGATCGAGGGCGGCTGGCTGCTCGCGCTGTCCCTGATCCTGATCGCAATCACCGTCTGGCTGGTCCGCCGCCAGGCGGCCTGAGCGCCGCGCGGGCCCGGGGCGGCGGCGGGCCGGCCCGGACGAGCGACCCTAGGTGAGCGGGCGGGCGGTCGGGGTGATCGCGGCCGGGAGCACCGTGTGCCCGGCCAGGTGCCGGTCGACGGCGGCCGCGGCCGAGCGGCCCTCGGCGATGGCCCACACGATCAGGGACTGGCCGCGGCCCATGTCGCCGGCCACGAACACGCCCGGCACCGAGGTCGCGTACGAGCCGTCCCTGGCCACGTTGCCCCGGGCGTCGAGGTCCACGCCCAGACC
>JASHUI010000775.1:0-3480 GCA_030040095.1 Streptosporangiaceae bacterium
GGCACTCCGAAATTCTGAAAGACACCGGCCCGCTTCTGGGTCGATAGCGCCAGCTGCTGGTCCCAGAAGTCCTCCCCCGCCTGTGGCGTCTGCCAGATCTTGGCGAAGTCGTGCCACTCGAACCCGATGTCGCCGACGCCGGCGGCGTCGGTCACCCAGGATCGGACCAGCTCGGGCCGGGTCGAGACCACCCGCACCACGAGCCCCCCGCCCCAATCATGCCCGACCAGATCGACCGGGTCACCGAGGCGCTCCAGTTCTGCCGCCAGCCAGGCGGCGTACTCGTCCATCGTCGCTCCGAATCCGGCCGGGCGGGCGGTCTCGAATCCGGGCAGCGACAATGCCACCGTGTCGGGGCGGTCGAGCACGGCCAGCACGTCGTGCCACACCGCCGGGGTCTCGGGCACTCCATGGACGAAGACGGCCGTCATGCCTTCCATCCTGTCACCCGCACAGGAGCGGTCTGCTGGCGCCCGTAGGCAGATCAAGACGGTGGATCGAGGCCGTGAGTCCCGGGTGAGGAAGGCAGGGCGCCCGCTGGTCAGGCCGGTGATCCTCGGCCATCGGGCGCTTCATCGCGAAGCCACCGGTCGAACCATGCACGCGTGCGCCGGAGCAGGTCGAGCTGGTGACTGCGCTCGGCGAACCCGTGTCCCTCACGCGGGTAGATGACCAGTTCGTGCTCGGCCCCGTACCAGCTGAGCGCACGGTGGAAGTAGATCGCCTGGCTGACCGGCACGTTGGTGTCGTCCTCGCCGTGCACGATCAGCACCGGGGTGCGGATCTTCGACGCGAACGAGATCGGGCTCACCTGGTCGTGCGGGTGCGGGCCGGCGCCCTCCCAGCCGCAACTGCCGCTGAGCTCGGCTTCCAGGGTTCCCCCTTCGCCGGTCGCGACGAGCATCCCCCAGTCGCTGATCCCGGCGGCCATCATGGCGGCCTTGAACCGGTCGGTCTGCCCGATCGCCCAGGCGGCCATGAACCCGCCATGGCTGGCGCCGCCGATTCCAAGCCGGTCCGGGTCCGCGACCCCCTCGGCAATCAGCAGGTCGATCCCGCTGGTGATGTCGGTCCATTCGCTGCCGCCGACCGAGCGCGCGACCGTCGCCGCGAAATCACGGCCATGACCCACCCCGCCCCGCGGGTTAGGCAGGAACACGGCGTATCCCGCGGTCGCGAGCCACTGTCCCGGAGAATGCGGGGCGAGCATGAACTGGTCGGCATACCGGGCATCCGGGCCGCCGTGCACCAATGTGATGAGCGGGAACGGGCCGTCCGCGCGGTCGCGGCCGGGCGGCAAGATGAGCAGGCCGTCGAGGCCGAGGCCATCCGACGCCCGGTAGGCGAGGCGTTCTTGACGTCCCCATCTGATCGCGCGCAGGGCAGGCTGGGTGTCGCTGAGCCGGACGAGCCGGCCTCGGGGCGGTCCGGCATGGACGTTCACCGGCTCGTAGGAGGTGCTGGCCAGCGCCGCGATCACCTCGCCGGAACGACACGCGGTGAGGGAGTCGGCCAGGCCGTCCAGGGCGGACACGCACCCGAACCGCAGCAGGTCAGGGTCGAGCCGATAGACCGCGGTGTCCAGCCCGTCCGCGAACAAGGCCAGCGGCGGGCCGCCTGCGACCTGCGCCAGCTCCGCCGGGCAGACAGCCATGCCCGCGGTCAGGTCACGATGCACAGCGGCAGCCGCGCAGACGGCGACATCGTAGACGGCCTCGCCGCCGAACGGTTCTGGCATTGCCAGGTAGGCCAGGTGCCAGCAGCCGTCGGCCTGCCACCAGACCGGCGACCGTGCCCCGGTCCCGATCCGGCCCAGATCACGGGCCGTCCCTGTCTCCAGATCGACCACATGCAACTCGCTGGTGGTCACGCCCCGGTCCTGCTCCGGACCCGCCCAGCTGATCGCCGCCAGCGCACCCCCATCCGGCCGCGCCGCCAGTTCTACGACGTGGCGGTGGCCGAAGCCGTCCACCGTACGCAGCTCGCCTGTGGCCAGGTCAAGCAGCCGCAGCCTGCCGCAGCGCAGCTGCTGTCCCCAGACGAACGCGTCGTCGCGCTCGGCGCGCCTGCGCCTGTCCTCCTCGGTCGGCTCGTCCGTGGCCACCACGGCGACCAGCCGGGCATCCGCGAGCGGCCAGGCCTCAGAGATCTCGCCGCGCCAGTCCGTCAAGACCTCGGCCTCCCCGCCACCGACCCTTACCCGGTACAGCTGACGGGAGCCGGTGCGATCTGACAAGAAAAACACCGACGCCGAATCCGGCGCCCAGCGCGGATCAGAATCTGCCGCCGTACCCGCGGTCAGCTTCCACGGCGGTGAGCTACCGTCAGCAGCGGCCAGCCAGATCGCGCACATACAACGCTCTCCCCCGCGGCCGACCGGAGCGACGACATACGCAACCCAGCACCCATCTGGCGAGACCGCGGGCTGCGACGGCACGGCGCCGTCCACCACCAGCTCCGCGGCTAGCTCCGGTGCGTCTTCACTCACGCAACGCGCCTTTCCGGCAAACATCTGCACGTTCAGTAGCACAGAGCCTGCCACAGCGCCTTTTAGCTGGTGGAGGCGTCCTCCTCGCAGGCTAGGCTGCGCTAGGCGCGCGCCCGGCACGGGCGCGCCGCGATGGCCGGGCTGCCGCAGGTCAATCCGGCTCACTGAGTGAGTGATGTTAATGCGCGGTCGCGGCGAGGCGCCGGGCCACGATGGCGATCATGGCCGGGTTTATCAGGGTCGCCGTGCACAACGCCGCGATGATGGCGTTCGCCGAGGGTCGGCTCGGCGTAGGCTCTCATCCTGACGAGCTACCGCAGCCGCGGCAGCGAAGTGGTTCGCCACCTGCGCCGAGGACGCGCTGGCCGAAAGGGGAAGGCTGTGCCGGGTCCCGCGAGTTTTCTGCCTTCCCAGAACGGTTTTGCGTTCACGAACTCGTGGCCGTCAGAGCCGACTGTCGTGGTCTCGACGCCCTTCGGGAAGATCAGCATCGGCAACGCCGACGCCGGCCTGTGCGGCGGGATGGTCTTCGCCGCCCTTGACTACTGGCACGCCGGGATCGCGCCCCCCGCGGCCCGCCCGGCCCCCGGCCAGCCGCTGTACGGCTATATCGTGCAGCGGCTTATCGACTCCTGGCACCTGCCGGTCGGTGTGGCCGAGTATTACCGGTGGATGAACCTGCCTGACGGCGACACCGGCTTCGACCTGTTCGGCCAGCACGTAGTGACCGAACACGGCGTGGCGTGGCACACGATCCAGACGCAGTGGCCGCAGATCGTAGCCGACCTCGATAACGGCGTGCCGACGGCGCTCGGCGTGGTAACGGTCGCTTCCGCTGACCCAGCCGATCTTGGTCTCAACCATCAGGTGCTGGCCTACGGCTACGACGCCTCGGAAAGCCAGGTTACCGTCAACGTCTATGACCCCAACAGCGGCCAGAATGACGGGATCTACATCCGGTTCGACCCGCAGGCGCCGACAAAACCCACCAC
>JASHUI010000776.1:0-26872 GCA_030040095.1 Streptosporangiaceae bacterium
GCCGACGTACCGGTGTTCCTGGAAGTGAACCCGGATGGCGACTGGCGCTGGTTCGAGATCAAGGCCGGTGTAGCACCGGTCACTCTGGCGGTGGCGCAGATCCTCTGTGACCTGCACCGGGACCTGCTGCCGGCCTCCGCCGGCCGGGACGCGGGCTCGTTTGAGCTGCTCACCTTCCTTTCCCGCACCAGCTACTAGTGTTTCAAAAAGTGGCTGGGCCATCAGACCGCGCGCCTTACGGCTGGATCCAGGCTCAGTAACCTGTCGCCGGAGGCTGATGGGCGCAGGGCGCCGGCAGCAGGCGCGGCTGCCACGCAGCCGAAGGAGCAGGCATGAATGTGCAGGTAGTAGTCGCGCCAGATCCTGGCCGCATCTGGAGGCGTTCGCTGCGCCGGTGGGCCGTCATCGGTGCCGTTGTATGGGCGGTCACTTCTATCGGCCTCGGCGCCTGGATCCCGCCGCACGGAGATGACTGGCTGATAGACCTCCTCGCTGGCGCGCTGCTCGGTCTGTTCGCCGGGCCCATCAGCGGCCTGTCCGGAGGCCTGTCACTCATGAGCCTGCGCAAGCAGATCGCCGGCAGCAGGCAGACAGTCCGATGCACCGCGGCGGCCGGGACAGCAGTGCCATCTGTCAGCCTGGTTTGTCTTGTCAGCCTTGCCGGGATGGCCCAGCAGTGGGCGATGCTGTGGGCGGTACTGCTCGCGCTGGTGACCGCCGGCCTCGGCTACCTCACTGGGCCCAGGATCTTCTACGGAGGACGGCCGCGCTATGGCCGGCCAGCGGGCTGCGCCTCATGAAGTGCCAACGGATATCCGGGGCGAGGAACTGGCTCCGCAGCGTCTCGATATCACCGCGTTCGTATGCTGCGAAAGCCTGCCGGACCACCTCCTCGTTCGGATGCGCCATGACAGGCTCCTCTAATCGTCGGCTATTTCCCTTTATCGCGTGACCCGCCAGGCAAGCCGTCAACGCCCGGCCCCCGGATGATGCCGGGGCCATTCCACCAGCCCCGGGCAGCACCCCGGACGAAAATCGTTCAATAGGACTTTAGTCCTATTTTGGGCACGCAGAGGAGGTGCCATGCTTAGAGATCGTCAGTGCAGTGGGTACCAATCTCTCGCCAATTCACACTAGCCGTGCCGGACTTGGTGCGCGGGTTCCTTGCCGAACCCGGGTGCGATTGCTCTCTACTTCTCAGTCACTCAGGTCTCGTTTGACTTCCAGGCTCGTATGCGCTGCCGGTCATGGTGCTGACAAGGCCGCGGCGGAAGAGGTGCGCACATGAAGAGGGCTGTGCTGCTATTGATGCACCAGGGAAAAGCGTTTACTCGCGAGACCAGCGAGGCGGCTGCGAAGCTCGGGCTGCCGCTCGTCGCCTTAAGCTCCCGTCCCGCAATGCCCGAGGCGCTCGAAGAGAGCCGGCGCTATCTCGCGGATTGCCTGGTAACGGAAGAGCCCGACTTGAGCGATACAGACATCGACGACGTGGTGCGCGATTTCGCCGACCGCGGTTATGCAATCCAGGCCGCCATCGCGACCTTCGAAGGGTACCGGCTGTGGATGGCCACCCTCAACAAGGCGCTGGGGGCGCGCGACTCCTCGGTCGGTGCGCTGAAACTCTGCCTTAACAAATACGAGCTGAGGCAATTCCTCTTTCAGCGCGGGCTGAGCGGCGTCCGCTGCCACCGGCTCGCGCCCCACGCCATCCCGCCCCTTGACCCTTCGGTCAAGTGGTTCGTGAAGCCGTTGCGCGGCGCCTCGTCCTTCGCCGCCTTCATACTCGAAGACCTGCAAGACCTGGAGGATCTGCCGGCGATCCAGGAGCAAATGCGGAAGGACCACCGCATGCGCGCCATCTTCATGGACCAGTACGACTTCCTGGCCGAGGAGTACGTGGAGGGCCCTGAGTTCAGCTTCGAGACGATCGTGCTCGACGATGCCTGGCACCTGTGCATACAGGAAAAAGCGCGGGTGGAGCGGCTGCAGAGATCCACGCTGGAAGCGATGTCTATCAGCCCGCCCACGAGCGTGAGCCAGAGCGTCCTTCTCCGGGGGGCACAGTTCGTCACCCGTTGCTTCACTGAGCTGAAAGAACAGGGCCTGACGGCGGGCGCCTTCCATGTGGAAGCAAAGTATTGGGCGGCCAGAGATCGCTGGGAAATCATAGAGATCAATCCACGGATGGGTGGCAGCCTAATCGATGCCAGCGTGCAGGCGCTGACCGGTGAGTCCATTCTTGACCTGTGGACGGAATCCCTGATCCTTGAGGATCTCTGGCGGGACGAGTTCCTGGCGCGCTTGAAAAGAGCTTCACAACTGGAATCTCTACGCGACGGAACGGCATCGAAAGCAACCGTGTTCCTGAGCAAGTACGGCGAAAAAGGAAGAACGATTGACTCGATCGGTTTCGATGCTGGGGAGCGCGGGCCTCAGATCCTGAAGCTGCACGTGAAAGCGGGGACGAAGCTGGACGACTCCGATCGAGCGATTTGCCTCATGGATGCCCTCTGGGAAGTAGATAGCGAAAACCTCGCTGCGGAAACCGAAATTCTTGACCGGCTGGCAACGGAGCGCTTCCATGTCCGGTATCGCTGACCCGGCCGATCCGGTATTCGGCCTCCATGAGCGAGGGAAGCTCGAAGCCCGCGGCAAGGCTACGCTGCGCCCGGGAGAAGACCTGGCGCGCGTCGGCACCCCTGGTTTCACCCCGGTTGCCGGGCGATTTCGCTCGACCCGGCAGGGGCTTACCGCCGGTCGCACGAGGGCAACACCGTGGCTCGGGAACCCGGAGGTGGTCGCGGCCGCCGCTATCGAATCTGGCGCCGCGCGCCGCCCAGTCTCATCTGACCGTCCGTTCGATTGTGGGCCAGCGATGCCCGAAAGGGAGATTACCCATGAACCGCGTACACAATACTGGGATCACCCATCCGAAGCCGTATTTTTCCGAGGCGGAGGGGCTCAAGAAGAAGGCCGAGCTCGATGCCTATCTCGACAAGAAGATGGAAGAGTGGAAGCGGACGGTTCCTTTTGCCTCCCACCTCACCGACAAGAAGCTCCACCAAGCATATTACCGCCGGACACTCATCGAGCATGTCTGGCGAATCCGGCTGTCTCGCGTGAGCCAGTCCAAGGCCATATACAAGATTGCCCAGATATCCCCCAAGGCGGCTCATGACTACGCGCTTTACCAGGGCGAGGAGATGATGCACGACCGGTTGTACATGGCCGACTGCGAGGCGGCGGGAATTACCATGGAGGAAATTTACAACACGGAGCCCTACCTGTCGACACGCCTCTTCGAAGGGTTCTTTTATTACGCTCTGGAGCACGAGTCGCCGCTGGCGCCTGTCGTGTCGAATTACCTGGTCGAGTACACGCAGCAGAAACTCCAGCCAGCGATCGTGACATCTCTTCAGGAGAAGCTCGGGAAGGACATGGTGAAAGGCCAGGCCGCCCACCTGCACGTGGACACCACCGAGGACCACGCCATGGAGATGTGGAAGATCCTCTCACAGCTCATCTTCAGCGAGGAGGACTTCCAGTCTGTGTTCAAGTACATCGACGACGTGCAGGAAATCCTCGCGATGTTCTTCAGGGAGATATATGAGGACACGGTGGCGAAGACATCGGCGGAGGCCACGCCTGAGTCCGAATCGGTCACCGTCGCCTGACTGGGAGCCCGCGTCGCGGAAATCGAGAGCGAATCGATGAACATGGAGACCGGAAAGCTGCTCAAGGTTGATCCACTGGAGTCCTTCTCAGGGACCTTTCGCGTCCCCTCTTCGAAGCCCGAAACGCAAAGAGCCATTCTGGCGGGCACGCTCGCGGATGGCGTTTCGCGGGTGTTCAACGATCTACGGTCCGATGAGACCGAGACCATGAAGCGCGCGTGCCGCGCGCTGGGTGCCGAGATCGTTGAGCGCGAGGGACATCTGGAGATCCGGGGTTGCGGGCGGTCATTCCGCCACAACAGGCGTGTGATCAGGGCCGATGGCTCGGCCCTCGTGTTTCGGACGATGGCGGCGCTGTGCTCGGTGCACTCGTCGCCGGTGGTGATCAGCGGTGACGAGACCCTGTGCAACCGCGTGATGGCACCACTGCTCGATGCGCTCCGCGAGCTCGGCGCGGACGTCGAGGCCATCTGCCGTGAGGGGAACGCTCCCGTCGTCAACTGGGGCGGCGGCCTGAAGGGTGGCACGTGCCGCTTGCCAGGTGACATCAGTTCGCAGTTCATCACCGCCATCTTGTTCGCGGCGCCGTTCGCCGACAGTCCTGTGGAAATAGAAGTAACGGGCGAAATTTATTCGCAGTCGTACATCCGGCAGACCCTCTCATGCCTGACCCGGGCGGGCGTCGAGGTCTTCGCGTCGAGCGATTACTGCCATTATCGCGTGGAGCCTTCTTCCTACCGCGCGCAAGAGGTGACGGTGCGCGAGGACTATACGTCGGCGTCCTATCTGCTGGCCACGGCCGCCCTTTACCCGGGGAAATCCGTCCTGACGGGCATGTACGGCGAGAGCGCACAGGGCGAATATGCTATCATCCCCATTCTCGAACGGCTCGGGATACGGATGACGTTCGACCGCACCACCTCCTGCCTGATCGTTGAGAACTCTCCAGGGAGCCTTCGCGGTAATTTCGAGATCGACGTGACCGATTGCCCTAACATCGTGCCAACCCTGGCGGCGGTGGGGGCGTACGTGGATGGCAGCCTGCGGGTCACCGGCGGAAAGATCACGCGGTTTCACAAGACTTCTCGCATCGAGGCCATGGTCGCGGAGCTCTCGCGCGCGGGTGTCGACATCAAGCTGATTTATGACCACGGGGACTGCGACGGCTTCGAGGTCTTCGGCGCGTCTTCGCATCCGGGCGGGCGAATGTTCTCGAGCTGGAGCGACCACCGTATCTTCATGTCGCTCTTCGTGGCCGGTCTCCGCATGAGATCAGCCAATGTGTTCTCGGGTTCCGAAGGCGTTCGCCTGTCCTTCCCCGAGTTTCTTTCTGAATTCGCAAAAGCCGGTGTCAAGACCTCGCTCATAGATGACGCGAGCAGCTACGAAGGGTCGCTCGGCCCGAGCACCGACGCAGTGTATCCCGTGCGATCCGGGTTTGCCGGGCCGCGAGACGAAAAGGAGCCCAGAACAGATGACTGTAACTAACATGGCCGAGCTGGAGGAGACCTATCGACAGCAAGGGTTCGCGGTGGCGGAGCGCTTCTTCGACACGGACCATGTCGCACGGCTGAACGACGCCATTGCAGAGGTCCTCAGCGTTCCCGACATCGGCTCGGTTGCTGAGGTGGAGCCCGGGGACAGTTCCATCGCGCGGCGCATCTGGTCACCTACCAAGCGTCACACCGAATTTGAAAAGGCCGCGGCCGACCCGCGATTGCTCGACGTCATCGAGCGGATCATCGGGCCGAACATACTCTTCCACTACAGCAAGCTCCACATGAAGGGTCCGCGCGTGGGCAGCGTCGTGGAGTGGCACCAGGACTTCTCCTACTACCCGCACACTAACACCGACCTGGTGACGGCCCTGATCTACCTGGACGACGCCACCACGCAAAATGCTTGCCTGCAAGCGCTGCCCGGCTCTCACAAACTCGGCCTGGCCAATCATTACGTCGATGGTTATTTCCGCGGCAAGGTGACGGGGCCTGACGCGCCCGATCCTGGCGCGGCGGTGGCGATCGAGGCGCCCGCGGGCAGCGTGGTCTTCATCCATTGCCTGCTCTTGCACTACTCGTCGCCGAACCGCTCCGACAAGTTCCGCCGAGCTTTTCTGCCCGCGTACCGGGCCGCGGACTCCTATCCGATCTATTTCGGCCCGCACGCGAGCCACAATGAGCCCGGCGTCAAGCTCCTTCGTGGCTGCACCTCACAAGTGGCGCGGGTGGAGGCAGGGACCTGGCGCCTTCCACTGGCCGAGCGCTCATTCGGCTCGCTCTTCCAGCTTCAGGAAGGGGCGCACGCCGCTGAAGAGACCGCGACCACGGGTTATGCCACGATCACGGCTGATGCTGGGCACGGAAAATGACCTGAGGGAATGCGGCTGGCCATCCAATCGGTTCTCGTGCGAGGACTGAACCTGTCCCTCCCGCCCGTTCGCCGCGCGGGACGGATGCGTGATGATCTCCGAGCGGCCCGGAAGTGGCATCGAACGGAGTACAGTCCGATACCTGGAATCGCAACCGCGGGCTGAAGACCCGCGGGTACGCCGAGACCGAACCCGCCCCGCGCAACCTGGTCGCGGCCGCCCGCCAGGTGCGCGCCGCGGTCGCCGGGTAACCGGGACGCCGAGTTCAGGGACTCAACAACGCGACACGCCGACACGACATGTGGTGCTAGGCATTGCGGAGTCCCCCACATATGGTGTTGCCCGCAGCTGGTTCCGCGGGCCTCCCAGGTTCGCGGAGGCAAGAGGGAACCCGGTGTAATTCCGGGACTGCCCCGCAGCGGTGAGCGGGAACGACAGCCGTCCGGGGCCGCGTCAGGATGCGCGGCGCCGACAGCACTGGGTCTCAGCCTGGGAAGCGACGGCCAGTAGGAAGCGCGTGTGCGGCGCTGTGCCCGTGAGTCCGAAGACCTGCCAGCATGCCGCGCGCGAGGGGCGCGCGGCGGCTCGGGCCGCGCGGGACGGCTGACGGGCCCGGTGACCTGCCGCAACCAGGCCGCTGGTCTTGTCGCGTGCCCGCGTGATCGGCGCCATGGGGAAGCGATCTCGCGAGGAGACAGCGATGACGGTCACTAAGGCCAGGCCGACGCAGGCGCGGATGCAGGTCCGCAAGCGGAACGGGGACGCTGAGCCGGTCGACGTGAACAAGATTGTCCGCGCGGTTGAACGGTGCGCGGGCGGTCTGGACGAGGTCGACCCCATGCGGGTGGCGACCAAGACGATCAGCGGCCTGTATGACGGGGCGACCACGGCGGAGCTGGACCGGCTGTCGATCCAGACGGCCGCGGAGATGACCGGCGAGGAGCCGCAGTACTCGCGGCTGGCGGGCCGGTTGCTGGCCGGCTACATCGGCAAGGAGGTGCGCGGGCAGGGCATCGCCTCGTTCAGCCAGTCGGTCGCGCTGGGTCAGGCCGAAGGGCTGATCAACGACGCCACGGCCCGGTTCGTCAAGGACAACGCGCGCAAGCTGGATGACGCCATCAACCCCGGCGCCGACCTGGACTTCGAGTACTTCGGCATCAAGACGGTCTACGACCGGTACCTGCTGCGGCACCCGTCCACCCGGATGGTGATCGAGACCCCGCAGTACTTCCTGACGCGGGTGGCCTGCGGGCTATCGCAGACACCAGCCGAGGCGGTCGAGTTCTACCGGCTGATGTCCTCGCTGGCGTATCTGCCCAGCTCCCCGACGCTGTTCAACTCCGGCACCAGCCACCCGCAGATGTCCTCCTGCTTCCTGGTTGATTCTCCGCGCGACGACCTGGACTCCATCTACGCCCGGTACGCGCAGGTCGCGCAGCTGAGCAAGTTCTCCGGCGGGATCGGTATCTCCTGGTCACGGGTGCGATCCCGCGGTGCGCTGATCCGTGGCACGAACGGCAAATCCAACGGCATCGTCCCGTTCCTGCGGACGCTGGACGCGTCGATCGCGGCGGTGAACCAGGGCGGCCGCCGCAAGGGCGCCGCCTGCGTCTACCTGGAGCCCTGGCATCCCGACATCGAGGAGTTCCTCGAACTGCGTGACAACACCGGGGAGGACGCCCGGCGCACCCACAACCTGAACCTGGCCAACTGGCTGCCGGACGAGTTCATGCGCCGGGTCGAGGCGGACGGCCTGTGGTCGCTGATCGACCCGGACCAGGTGCCCGAATTGCCCGACCTGTGGGGCGAGGCGTTCGACGCGGCCTACCGGGCGGCCGAAACCGACGGCCGCTACGTCCGCCAGGTGAAGGCGCGCGATCTGTACGCGAAGATGATGCGCACCCTGGCCCAGACCGGCAACGGCTGGATGACGTTCAAGGACGCCTGCAACGCCAAGTGCAACCAGGTCGGCCAGCCAGGCAGCGTGGTGCACCTGTCGAACCTGTGCACCGAGATCACCGAGGTGACGACGAACGCCGAGACCGCCGTGTGCAACCTCGGCTCGATCAACCTGGCCCGCCACCTGACCGCCGGTCCCGGCGGCACGCCGGGGGTCGACTGGGACAAGCTGCGCGACACCGTGCGCACCGCCGTCCCGTTCCTGGACCGGGTGATCGATCTGACCTTCTACCCCAGCGAGCAGGCGTCCGCGTCCAACCCCCGCTGGCGGCCGGTCGGGCTGGGCGTGATGGGCCTGCAGGATGTGTTTTTCGCGCTGCGACTGCCGTTCGACTCCACTGAGGGCCGCGAGCTCTCTGCGCGGATCGCCGAGGAGATCTACCTGACCGCGCTGGAGGCCTCGGCCGACCTGGCCGAGGAGCACGGCGCGCACCCGGCGTTCGACCAGACGCGCGCCGCCGCAGGCCAGCTGCAGCCCGACCTGTGGGGCGTGACGGGCACCCAGCCGGCCCGGTGGAAGGCGCTGCGCAAACGGATCAAGCAAACCGGGTTGCGCAACTCGCTGCTGATCGCGATCGCGCCGACCGCGACCATCGCCTCGATCGTCGGGTGCTACGAGTGCATCGAGCCGCAGGTGTCGAACCTGTTCAAGCGCGAGACCATGTCCGGGGAGTTTCTTCAGGTCAACACCGCGCTGGTGACCGAGCTGAAGGCACACGGACTGTGGACGCCGGCCGTGCGGGACCGGATCAAGCAGGCCGACGGCTCGGTGCAGCACATCGCCGCGCTGCCGGAACCGACCAGGCAGCTGTTCCGCACCGCCTGGGAGCTGCCGCAGCGGGCGCTGATCGACATGGCCGCGGCCCGGGCACCGTATATCGACCAGAGCCAGTCGCTCAACCTGTTCCTGGCCGCCCCCACCATCGGCAAGCTGTCGTCGATGTACCTGCACGCCTGGAAATCCGGCCTAAAGACCACCTATTACCTGCGATCCCGCCCGGCGACCCGGATCCAGCAGGCCACCGTCGCGCTGCCGGCGGCAGACGCCACGCAGGCCGCCGCCGCGGACGCCGTCGCCTGCTCCCTGGAGAACCCCGAGACCTGCGAGGCGTGCCAGTGACCACGACGCACATGCTGCTCGACCCCGGCATGGACCTGACCCTGCGGCCGATGCGCTACCCGCAGTTCTACGACCGGTTCCGTGACGCCATCAAGAACACCTGGACGGTCGAGGAAGTCGACCTGCACTCCGATCTGGCCGACCTGGGCAAGCTGTCACCCGCGGAGCGGCACCTGGTCTCCCGGCTGGTCGCGTTCTTCGCCACCGGCGACACCATCGTCGCCAACAACCTCGTCCTCAACCTGTACCAGCACGTCAACTCGCCTGAGGGCCGGCTGTACCTGTCCCGGCAGCTGTTCGAGGAAGCCGTGCACGTCCAGTTCTACCTCACCCTGCTGGACACCTACGTGCCCGACGAGACCGAGCGAGCGCAGGCGTTCGCGGCCGTGGAGAACATCCCCTCCATCGCCCGCAAGGCCGAGTTCTGCTTCAGGTGGATCGACTCCGTCTTCGGGCTGCGCGAGCTGCGCACGGCCGCCGACCGGCGATCGTTCCTGCTCAACCTGATCTGCTTCGCCGCCTGCATCGAGGGACTGTTCTTCTACGGCGCGTTCGCCTACGTCTACTTCCTGCGCTCCCGCGGCCTGCTCAACGGCCTGGCCTCGGGCACCAACTGGGTGTTCCGCGACGAGTCCATGCACATGGCCTTCGCGTTCGATGTGGTTGACACCGTCCGCCGCCAGGAACCAGGCCTGTTCGACGGGCACATGACCGCCCAGGTCCGCGAGATGCTGGCCGAAGCCGTGGAATGCGAGGTCCAGTTCGCCGAGGACCTCCTCGGCCCGGGCGTGGCCGGGCTGTCCCTGGCCGACATGCGGGCCTACCTGCAGCACGTCGCCGACCGGCGCCTGGCGCAGCTCGGCATCGAGCCGCTGTACGGCTCGGCCAACCCCCTGGCGTTCATGGACCTGCAGGACGTTCAGGAACTGTCCAACTTCTTCGAGCGCCGGGTCTCCGCCTACCAGGTCGGCGTCACCGGAGAGGTGTCCTTCGACGACGACTTCTGAATCCGCAACACCTCGACGCCATTTACAAGCTCAGCAAAAAGTAGTGAAGTAAATGATTAGGGTGCATGCGTATTCTGGGGACGTCCTTGAGCTGGTCGGCGAGCATTTAGCGGACCCGCAGGCCGGCTGGAGTATCGGCACGTTTGGTGCGATCGCCGAGTTCATGCGCGACGTTGACGAAATCACCGAACTC
Source organism: Streptosporangiaceae bacterium (assembly GCA_030040095.1). Classification (GTDB taxonomy): domain Bacteria; phylum Actinomycetota; class Actinomycetes; order Streptosporangiales; family Streptosporangiaceae; genus JASHPR01. The sequence goes on from JASHUI010000776.1 coordinate 10,322, forward strand.
GCGGCCAGCCCGCTGACCGTTGCCGCGTCGACAGCGCGGGGAGCGATCCGGATCGTGGCGAACTCCCAGCTGCGCCCGGTCGCCTTCGAACGTCCCGTAGGCGCCGGCACCCATTGGGCACAGAGCGTGGCCCTGTGCCTGCCGGAGCCCGCAAGCGCGATGGACCGCCGGACAGTGATCACCGAGCTCGGCCCGGACACAGAAGCGGTACGCGCCCAGGATCGCGGCGACCTTTTATTCGATCTCGGGCTGGGGGCTCAACACATCGACGCGTGTGTGCGGACCCACGACCCGCAGATCATCGCACGCCTTCGCGCCGCTGCCGGCAGCACCTTGCTCGACCGTGCGACTGGTGTCGCGACGGCATTGGTCAGTCTGCACCCGCACCGCGTGTTCATCTCCCGCGCGGGCCGTATCGAGGTCTTCACGCCGATCCCACCGCCACATGGCACGTCGCCAGAAGGTCCGCATACCCACCTGCTGCCCGCTCTGCTGGCGAGCCGACGTAGTTACCCCCACACCGACCCCATCCCACCGGGGTGGCTGCCGGCCGCCTATGTCGTGCCCGCTCACCCGACGCGGGACTTGCTCGGCCGGCAGATCCCGTTCGACCGGGCCCGCTACAACCGGTTCCAGGAGCTGCTGCGTCGATACGGCGACTCCACGGTAGTGGCCGCGAAGTCCGACATCATCCGCGCCGTCCTCGCCGGCGACCCGCCCCCGCCTGACCTCTCGGCTCTGCTCCAGACCACGCGGCGAGCGGCCACGCTCGCACTTCGCCAGCTCCCCTATCTCAGCCCCGATCCGGCACCGCTGCAGCGATGGGCTGAGGCCCTGGACAGCCAAGCGGGAAGGTCACGCGGTCCGGATCACGGACTCGATGCCGGCGATCAGCTCGGCGCGAGCGCTGGCTAGAAAAGGCGGCGACAGGCCGGGCTTTGGCGCGCGTCGGGATCACCTGAACGACCTGATCAGCAAGCGCCTGGTGGGTTTCGAGATCCAGGTTGTCGCGTGCGCGGTAGCCGAGCTGCGCCTCCGCCAGGCCCTTCCGGGGCACTGGGTTGGACGCGGACGCCTGCTCGCTGGGGTAGAAGGTCAGATCGATCACCCGGTGCGGCGCCAGCCGCGACGAGGCCGTGATCGCGCGCCTGATGGACGAGGGCGCCGACGTATGGCCGGCTATCCTGAAGGCCGGTGACCAAGCGAAGTACGTGGATACTGAGCCGAGTTCGGCAACCAGCCCGCCACTGCGCCGAGGACTGAACACATTGTCGTTCTTCAGTGAGCTCGTTCCTCCGGCGGGCGTCGTACGCGTGCTGAGCCTGAGCAACCTGGCGAAGACAGTGGGGCACGGCATCGTCCTGTCGGTCATTGTCCTGTACTTCACCAGGAAAGTCGGGATCAGCGTGGACGAGGTCGGGCTGGCGCTGAGCGGCGGCGCGGCCATCGGAATGCTCGGGAGTGTTCCCATCGGCCACATCGCCGACCGCACCGGGCCGCGCAACGTCACCGTCGGGCTGCTGTGCCTGCTGGGCTTATTCACGGGCGCTTATGCCTTCGTGCACAGCTTCACGTGGCTGGTGGTGGTGGTCAGCCTGGCTCTGATGGCCGAGTCCGCGGCCTACGGCTCGCGTGGCGCGCTCATCGCCGGGCTCATTCCCCAAAAGGAACGCGTCCATGCTTTGTCGTACATGCGGTCGATCGCCAACCTGGGCATCGGGATCGGCGCGGCCGCGGGGGGCGTGGCGTTGTATATAAACAGCACCACGGTGTACCTGGGAGTACTGGCCGCCGGCGGGGTGTGTTTCATTTTGTCTGGTATCGCCTACCTCAGGGTGCCCGCGGTCCCCGTGATCGCTAAGCATCACGACGGCCCGCGCCTTATAGCCCTGCGCGACCGCCCCTATCTGGTCGTGGCCCTGCTCAACACCGTTCTCACCATGCACATGACGATTCTCACGGTGGCGCTCCCGATCTGGATCAGCACGCGTACGGCGGCACCGTCGTGGATGTATGCGGCCGTGCTGATTCTCAACACCGGCGCGGTCGTGTTCTTGCAGGTCCGTGTCAGCAAGGGCAGCGAGAACCCGGAAGGCGGCGCGCGGGCGATGCGGCGTTCTGGGCTGCTGCTGGCCGTGTGCTGCGTGCTGTTCGCGACGGCACAGGGAAGACCCATGCTGATCGCCGTGGCAGTCGTGGCGGCCGGAGCCGTTGTGCACGTTTTCGGCGAGATGCTTCAGGGGGCAGGCCAGTGGTCGGTGTCCTTCGGCCTGGCCCCAGACCGGGACCAGGGGCAATACCAGGGGGTGTTCGCCATGTCCGTGCAGCTCGGCACGGTCGCCACCCCGGCCCTCGCGACGGTACTCCTTAGCCACCTGGCCTGGCTGGGCTGGCTCGTCCTCGGCGCGCCACTGGCCCTCGCCGGCCTGGCGTTCCCGGCCGTCGTACGGTGGGCCGAGCGCGCGCGGCAACCATCCGCCAGCGACCAGGGGTCGCTGGCACCCATCTGAGCGGACAGTGAGTCCGAGCCGGTGGTGGGCCGCGACGACGTTACGCTACCCGCTTGCGTCACGACTCGCTCCCCACGAGTTCATTTTGGTTGAACGAAGCCGTCAGCACGGTGTAGACGGCGGCCTGGGTGCGGCTTGCCACACCGATTTTGCGGAAGATGGCGCTCAGATGATTCTTGACGGTCTTCTCTGAAATACCGAGATAGCGGGCGATCTGGCGGTTGGTCAGGCCGACCGCGACCAGGCGTATGACAGAGCACTCCCGCGAGCTAAGATTCCGCGCCCAGCCGCTGAGACCGCTACCGCTTTGCGGGCCGTATTCGTCCTGCATCACCGTCGCCGAGACTCTGTAATGCGTAGACGGCGGCCCGGGTGCGGACCGCCACCAGGCGTAAAACGGAGCACGCCCGCGACGGGAGATTCCGTGTCCGGTAGGCCCAACACTTCCGTTAGCTTAACGGGATCTGTCGCTGATCTTGAAGCTTGTCCAATTATGACCATTTGATGGTATTCGCCGCATGTTTGCGACCTCCTGGGAGACCGTCCCGCACCTGGCAGCGACCGCCGCCGAGGTGGCAGGCCGCACACCGCTGGCCTGGGCTCTCGCCGAACTGCCCCTGGCGCCGAGGACCGGGGTTCCGCGGTGGTCGTAGCCCGACGCGGTGAGGATGCCGCGGGGCGGCCACTTGCCGTCCAGGTCTTCCTCGGCCCTTGATGGCGGCGGCGGTGCGGAGCGGCCCGCCGAGGGTAACGGGCAGGCACCGGTTCAGGCCGGGCCTGGCCGAGATGACTCGTGGCCGATGAGGAAACCAGCGGGCAGGGTGCCAGCGAGTAAGAAACGATTACGCAACGTCAGTCACCGATGGCCAAGAAGCCCCGGCTGGGACTTTGGTCCTATTCTGGCCACAGCGGTGAAGTGTCATACTTGGTGAAATCGTGACTGAGGTCGAAGAGTTCCTCACGAATCTCATGAGCGCTGGCCGACTCGGTGCCAGCTCGAGGCATTGCTTCGGAATAGCTCTAATTTCTATGAGGAGAACGTCCCTCATGCCCAGCAACATCCTCCTTTTGAACCGCTGGCCTCAATACCGCGACAGCCAGCGATGGGACAACGAGCTGGCCCGGCCCGAGGACGTCATCGACCACGAGCGATATCACGTGACCTACATCTGTGATTTGGCCGGGCAGACAGGCGTGCCGCGGGGTGCTGAAGATGTGCACTCCATCGTGGACTTCGCGCAATCGGACAACGTATTGGAAGTGGTCGGAAAAATAGTTTCCGAAAACGGCCCGTCTAATTATGTCATCGCATTTTCCGAATATCTCCTCGATGTCGCAGCCGCCATCCGCGAGCAGCATGGGATCCCAGGGCCCAAACCATCGGAGGTGGATCGCTTCCGCGACAAGACCGTCATGAAGACGATCCTCGCCATGGCAGGCGTCCCCGTGCCGCGATGGGCGCCCTGCCGGTCGCCGGAGCAGGTGATGTCCGACGCTGGGTCACTTGGCTTCCCCTTGATCTTCAAGCCCGCACGCGGCGCTTCCAGCCAGGGCGTGCGCAAGGTCACCTCGGCCAAGGATCTGCGTGCCCTCTGCGCGATGCCGGACCTGGACAAGCACGAGATCGAGCAGTACATCACGGGGGACCTGATGCACGCCGACGGCGTCGTGAGCGCCAGTGGCGAGTGTCTTTTTATCTGCATTTCGCGTTACATATCCAACGGCCTCGATTTCGAGCTTGGCGAGCCGTTCGGCTCTGTCGTCCAGACTGACCCTGGGGTGCGCTCCGAATGCGAGCGCTTCGCCCTCCGCTGTCTTTCGGCCCTAGATCTGAAGGGGTCCGCTTTTCATCTTGAGTTCTTCGACACCGGACGGGAGCTCGTGTTCCTGGAAATCGGGGCACGCGTGCCAGGGGCCGATGTCCCCTACGTCATCCGCGACCTGTACGGCGTGAACCTGTTCAGCCTGTGGACCGATGTGATGCTGGGTAATCTTGTGCGGCCGCACTGGCCTGCCTTCGCCGAGAGCGGGGGATGGCTGATGATTCCCCGCCCGAAGCCGCTGCCGCAGAGGGTTGTCAGTTCCACCTCCCTGCTCGGGAAGGTTCCGCTCCTTTACCGCGAGCTGATTCCCGGGCCGGGGGAAGTCCTGCGGCAAACCGGCGGGTACGCCACGCTTCAGGGAGGCCGTTTCCTCTTCCGTGGAGGAACACCAGAACAAATTGTGGGCGCCATGCACAGCGCGCTCACGAAGTACCGACTGACGGCCGTGCCGGTCGCGGAGACCACGTAGAACCGAACCAGCCGAATCGCCGAGGGAGAACATGGGGCAGTTGCAGCACGCCGAACTGGCAAACAAGAAGTTCATCCTATTCGCCGAGGACTGTTTCGGCCTGTTCACCAGCAAGATCGCGGCGTCCCTCATCCGCTACCGGTCCGACAACTGCGTCGCGGTCATCGACAGCACGAAGGCCGGACAAACGGTGCAGGACATCATCGGCTATGGCGGCCCCATTCCCATCGTCGCCAGCGTCGAAGATGCCCTGCACTCGCAGCCAGAGGTCCTCATCATCGGGAAGGGGCTGCACTCGGCCGACCTGCCGCCGGGCTGGAAACAGCATCTCCTGGCGGCCATACGGCACAAGCTGCACATCATCAACTGCATCCATTACCGCCTGCTCGCCGACCCCGACCTGGCACGCGCGGCCCGCGAGAACGACATCACCATCTGGGAGACCAAGGACCCGCCGGCGGTGCCGCTCAACAAGGCGCGCACGCTGGGACTCGACACCTGGATCATCCACGTGTGCGGCAGCGACTCCAACATCGGCAAGAAGACCACGTCTCTCGAGATCTACTTCGAGGCGAACCGCCGCGGGATCAAGACCGGGTTCGCGGCCACAGGCCAGAGCGGCATGATCATCTCCGGGCACGGGGTGGCCGTCGACGGTGTGCCGGGCGACTTCATGGCAGGCGCTGTGGAAAAAGTGGTCATGGAGACCGCGGCGGGTAACGACTGGGTGGTCGTGGAAGGCCAGGGATCGCTCAACCACATAGGTTTTAGCGGAGTGGCGCTGGCTATTCTGCATGGCGCGCTGCCGCACGTTATGGTCTTCTGCCACCGCTTGGGACTCGAGCGGATAAAGGTCTGGGACACCCCCATAATCCCCATTAAGGAACTCATCCGAATGAATGAGGAGCTCACCGTTTTCGAGAGGCCGGCGAAGGTGGCCGCCATCAGCGTGAACAGCGCCGGCTTCGGTGAGCTAGAGTTCCGGCGGGAAGCGGAGAAGCTTGAGTCTCAGACTGGGCTCCCGGTTGTCGATCCTTGCCGTGAAGGCGCTGGGCGGCTGGTGGAGATCTTGCGGGATTACGAACGGCAGGGCTCCCGGCCACGCAGTCAGGCGCGTGCGTGATCACAACGCGGCGCCCCGCCCGTCAGCGGCGTCGAGGAACGGTCGAGGCACGCTCGATCAATGCGCCTTTCCGGCAATTGGATAATTCAGTAAAGAAAGTGTGGCCGCCGGGATAGGTGCCGAACTAGGAAATCTATGCTACAATCGCCATAATCATTTTGCGCCTTGGGTTGGCATGAACCGCGAGGTCATAGTGGTATGTCGTGACATATGTCATCGCGACATGCGCACACTCGGTTTTCTCTTGCATAAAACCTTCTGCCGAGACGGGTGCATGGTGCTGCCGCTGCCTATCAAGATGCGGGAAGTCCTGGCATGACAGCTCCATCGCGGCCGCTGCTGGCAGTCGTCTACGACTACGGCTCGGTATCCGGCTCGACCATCCGCGCCGCCGCCGGGCGAAGCTGCGACCTGCTGTTCGTCGGCGACCGGGACCGGCCGCATGTCGCCGAGGTATGGTCCCGCTTGGCGGCGTTCGGCGCGCTGTGCGATGTGACCGGGCTGGACGACGCGGGACGGATCCAGGCCGTAGCCGGGCACCAGCCGGTCGGCGTCGTCACGTTCAGTGAGTATCAGCTGCTCGAGACCGCGCGGTTGGCCAAGGCTCTCGGGCTGCGCGGGCACTCGCTGGAAACCGTGGTGCTGCTTACCGACAAGATCGCACAGCGCAGGGCGCTCGCGGATGCGGGGGCCGACGCCATCCGCTTCCGGTCGCTGTCGCCGGATCCGCGCGCCGCTATCCAGGCCGTCGGCTTGCCTGCCGTGGTGAAGCCACGCAGCGGGGCGGGAAGCAAGGACACCTACCGGGTCACCACGGCCGCCGAGGCCGAAGCGGTCATCAGTGCCCTGCCGGGTGATTGCGAGTTCGTCGCGGAGGAACTGCTGCGGGGCGACCCGAGCGTCGCCGGGCAGTTCTTCGGCGACTACGTGTCGGTCGAGTCCGTGCATACGGAGGAAGGTTCGACTCAGATCTGCGTGACCGGCAAGTTCCGGCTGGCCGACCCGTTCCGCGAGACCGGGATGCTGCTGCCCTGCTCGCTGAGCGCGAAGGATCAGGCCGCGGTTCTGGCGGTTGAGGCGGCCGCGATCAAGGCGCTCGGCGTGCGCAGTGGCGTCACTCACACCGAGATAAAGCTGACGCCTGATGGTCCGCGGATCATCGAGGTCAACGGCCGCGTCGGCGGCTATATCCCGGAGATCCTCAAGCGGGCCGCCGGCATCAGCCTGGTCCAGCTCGCGATCGACGCCGCGCTGGGCAGCCCGCCGCACGGCGAGCTCCAGCCCCGGTTCAGTGGCGTCACCTATCAGTACTTCCTGGCGGTGCCGGCCGACGGTGGCGGGACGCTCCGTGCGGTCACCGGAGCCGATGAGCTCGAAACGCTGCCCGGCGTCGAGCACGTGGACGTCCATGCGACCGCCGGCCGGACATACTCCTGGCGGGACGGGACGCAGAGCCATCTCGGGATCGTCTACGGGCGCGCTCCCGACCACGCCGCCCTGGAGGACATCGCGAAGTCCATCGACGCGACCTTCCGTCCAACCTTCGATCCCGAACCCGGCCGGCGGACGACATGACTGTGAATTTCCGATGACCACCTCCGGATCCGGGTCCGGCCGCCTCTCCGCCTTCCTCCTGGGTCCCGTCGCCTCCGTCCGCGGCGCCCGCACCCTCCTCGGCATCGGCCTCATCGACAGCACCGGCACCGGCCTGTATCTCGCCGGGTCGGCCGTATTCTTCGTCATTGTCCTGCACCTCGACGCCACCCAGGTCGGCGTCGGCCTGTCCGTCGGCGCCCTTCTCGGCCTGATCTGCCAGCCTGTCCTCGGCTGGCTGGCGGATCGCCACGGCCCGCGCCAGGTCCTCGTGCTGCTCCATATCTGGCGCGCGCTGAGCTTCGGCGTGCTGTTCCTCGTCGGCTCGTACTGGCAGTTCCTGGTGGCCGTCGCGATGATTGGCGTCGGTCAGCAGGCACTCACACCGGTCTACCAGGCTCTCGTCGAGCGCATGGTCGGTGTCGAAGCCCGGGTGGCGATGATGGCCCGCACCCGCGTCGTTTACAACGCGGGATACTCGCTTGGCGCCCTAGCCGCCACCGCCGCCATCGGCTACGGTACGCGCACCGGATTCTCGATAATCGTGCTCGGCAATGCCTTTTTCTGCCTCGTCGCGGCGGGGTTGCTGGCCGCGGCCCCGGCAACGGAAAGCCAGACCGGGTCGGCCCGGCGCGCGCCGTTGCGACTGCGTCACCTGCGAAACCCGCGGCACCTGGCCGTGGCCGGGATCAACGGTGTGCTAAGCCTGCATATCTCCCTGCTCAGCGTGGGCATCCCGTTATGGGTGACCCTGCACACCACTGCCCCCCGCGCGCTGGTCGGCATCCTGCTGGCGGTGAACACTATCGTCGCGATGCTCGGCCAGGTGCGGGCGTCAAGGGGCGCCGACACCCTGACCGGCGGCATCACGGCTCTGCAGCGCGGCGGAACAGCGCTGGCCGCATGCTGCCTCATCTTCCTGGCCACGGGGCATATCCACCAGGCCGATGTGGTCGTGGCGGTACTGATCCTCGGCGTGGTCGTCATGACCGGCGCCGAGCTCTTGCAGTCCGCTGGCGCCTGGGGCATCTCCTATGCTCTGGCTCCAGAGGAGGGCCGGGCCGAGTACCTGACCACGTTCAACCTCGGCACCGGTATGCAGTACGTCGTCGGCCCCGTGATCGTGACGGCCGGGGTGATCAATCACGGCACGGCGGGCTGGGCGGTCTTCGCCGCCTGCGTGGTGGTCGCGACGCTCGCTGTGCGACCGCTGGCCACGGCCGCCGGAGGTCCGGCCGCGGCCCCGGAGGTAGCCGTCGACGCCTGAGACCGCAGAACTTAGCAACTCGTCCCCGTCTGGCTACTGTTTCCCCGCACGCATTCCCAGCCAGGGATGAGCACGGAGAACGGGCGAATTACTGCAAGTCCACCGTTACGCCCCGTTACCCCCATGAAGGGAGTCGGCCCGTTGATATTACGACTCCGCTGGCTAATGCCAGCCTGTGCCGCCTCGCCCGGCCTGGCACTCGCGGGGGAATCGGGGTAACAGCCGTGCCTGCCAGCGCCGCACCGGCCGTCCCGGCGACTCGACAAGCGACGGCGAAGCCTGGAGCCACCCCGGGCGCAGGCCGGAACCGGAACCTACGGAATGGGGACGAGAAGTGCGCGTGCTGTTGTCGACCTATGACTCGCGCGGAGGTGTCGAACCGCTGATGGCCCTCGGGGTACGGCTGCAGGCACTCGGCGCGGAGGTGGTGGTGTCCGCGCCGCCGGACTGCGCGGAGCGGATGGCCGAGGTCGGCGTGCCGCTGATGCCGGCCGGAGAGTCACTGCGTGCGCTGGTGCACGGGGCGACGCTGCCGTCGGAGGATGACATGCCCCGGCGCGCGGCCAAGTTGATCGCCACCTGGTTCGACAAGGTCGGCGTGGCCGCCGAAGGATGCGATGCGCTTGTGGCCAGCGGCGTGATACCGGCCGCGGTCGGCGCGCGGTCGGTGGCCGAGAAACTGGGCATCCACTGCGTGCACGTGCACTACTGCCCGATCTTCCTGCCGTCGCCGCACCACCCGCCGACCCCGCTGCCGGGCTGGCCATTGCCGCCGGAGGTCACTGACAACCGGGTGCTGTGGGACCTGAACGCCCAGAGCTATAACGCGGTGTTCGGCGAAGCGCTCAACACGAACCGGGTAGCGAACGGCCTGCGACCGGTGGACAACGTCCGTGACTACCTTCTCGGCGACCACCCGTGGCTGGCGGCGGACCCGGTCCTGGCCCCCTGGCCGGAGCCGGCGGACCTCGACGTGGTGCAGACCGGGGCCTGGATCTTCCCCGACGAGCGCCCGCTCCCGGCAGAACTGGAGGCGTTCCTGGACGCCGGCCCGCCACCGGTGTACCTGGGCTTCGGCAGCATGCCCGCGCCGCATGACATCGCCCGGGTGGCCATCGGGGCGATCCGCTCGCAGGGCCGCCGCGCACTCGTCGCCCGCGGCTGGGCCGACCTGGCCCTGGTCGACGACGGGGACGACTGCTTCGCCGTCGGCGAGGTGAACCAGCAGGCACTGTTCGGCCGGGTAGCCGCCGTCGTGCACCACGGCGGCGCGGGCACCACGACGACCGCCACCCGGGCCGGCGCGCCCCAGGTGGTAGTGCCCCAATGGGACGACCAGCCGTACTTTGCCCGCCGCGTGGCCGACCTGGGCATCGGCGTGACCCATGACGTTCAGGCGCTGACCATCGAGTCCCTTTCAGCCGCGCTCACAACGGCCCTGACTCCCAGGATTCGAGCACGAGCCAAGGCCGTGGCCGGCCTGATCCGCACCGACGGGGCGACGGTGGCCGCGGAACTGCTGCTCGACGCCGTCAGCCGGGACAGGCCGCCCGTGTCCGCGTGAACCATTCGAAGCCCTCGGCCACCACGTCACCATCCGGCCGACCGCCTGACCACATGATTTGCCGGCGAAATACAGCCAACTGGCACGAAAGGACGCAGCCGCCGGGCGCCATCTGGTGACCTTCTCCGATGAAGGCATGGGGCTGGAGTTCCGGATGTTAGCCTGGCGGCCGGTACGCCTTTATCGGAGTTTGGCCACCCTTGAGCGGGGAGTCACCACATGCACAGACATCGTATTGCGGCATGCGTAGCCGCGGTCGGACTCGGGATCGCCAGTGCCGTGATCGCAGGCAGTCCGGCCCTCGCGGGACCAGTCAGCGTCGACAACATCACGACGCACATCGTCGTCGCTTCTGCAACGGCGGCGGCGGCCGAAACCGGCGAAGCCGAGGCGAATTGTCCCGCCGGTGAGCTTCTTGTCGGTGGCGGCTACCACACCAGCAGCACGGATCCCGACTGGCGGATCTATGTCGACGCACCCGGGGCGGGCGGCACCGGATGGCTGGTCGAGCCCATCAACCTCAGCGCCACCCTGGCGTTGAACTTCTCCGCGTACGCGGTCTGCGCGAAGTCGGTGGCCGGGACTACCGGCCTGAGCGGATACACCACGCAGGTGGTCCAGACGCAGATCACCGCGCCAAGCATCGAAACCAGCGAGGCCGACGCCACCTGCCCAGCCGGTGACCTGCTTACAGGTGGCGGCTACACCGTGTACGACATCGACAGTCACTGGAGCGTCTACCTCAACGCGCCAACTGCCACCAGCACCTGGACTGCCGAGATCGACAACGAGGAGCCGGTCGCGGTGACGTTCAACTCGTTCGCGGTATGCCTGGGGACTACGAACTCCCAGCCCGTAACCGCGCTGACGGTCAACGCCGTCGACACGCAGGCGACCGCTCCGGCGACCGGGGATGCGGCCGTAGAGGCGTCATGTGGCACGACGGACCTTCTGGTCGGCGGCGGCCAGGTGGTCTTCAGCATCGGGCAGACCTGGAGCATCCCGGTCGGCAAGCCGACCAGCAGCAACGCCTGGCGGGTCAAGGTCTCCGACCTGGGTACCACGTTCGAGTCAGTCGCAATGTGCCTCGCGGCAGCGTGACCAGCAGGCTGCCAATGGCGGCTAGACGGCCGTCAGGATGACGCGGAACGGGCCGGGGCCCAGCCTCCGGCCCGTTTTCGTTTCCGTTGCCGTCTCCGGTCCGGCCGTGACACGCTGGGTTCCCGGATCGGGGCTGGGAAACGAATGCGGCGCCCCGGTGGGCCGCCTGTGGTCGTGCGACAGCACGAGGGCGGGCTGAGCGCGTTCCTGAGCGCCTGCCGCATCGCTGCGGCCAGACGCCGCCCGGCCACAGCTCGGCGGTTCCCGAGCCGCGATGCCGGTCAGCGGATCGTCTTGCTGTCGAGGGTGGTGAGCCGGTCACGCGCGGAGGTGTCAACGCCGCCGCGCCGTTCCGCCCCTGAACCGGCCGGTGCAACGCCGCCCCGGAGCCATCCGTTACGCGCCACGGCAGCACCCGGCGGCAGCGCCGCGCCGCCGCCCGTGCCCGGCCGTCGCCCTGACGCACAATGGTCGTGGGCATGCCAATTCACGGTGACTGAACCCGGAGGAGATCATGAATCCTGCTGGTGATCTACGGGAACGCAATATCGGGGCGATCTTCGACGCGCTGGACACCGATGCCGACGGCCTGATCACCGCGGCCGACGTCAGCCGGATGGCCGCACTGGCCTGCGATCAGCTCGGCCTGGCCGGCACGGCGAAGGGAACGCAGCTCACCGACATCTGGGCATCCTGGTGGGAACAGCTGGCCGCCGAGGCCGACGCCGGCGGACGGATCAGCCGCGCGGCATTCGTCGCCGCTCACATCTCGGGCCGCGGCGACCCCGCCGCCTTCTTTCAGCAGCAGATCGGCCGGTTCGTCGCCGCCGAGGCCGAAGCGCTGGACACCGACGGCGACGGGTACATCGAACCAGCCGAGTACGCCGCGTTTCTGGCCGCGGGCGGCGTCGCCGCCGAGATCGCGCTCGCCGGGTTCGAGCGCCTTGACACCGACCACGACGGCAAGATCAGCATTGATGAGCTGGTCGCCGGCGCCGCCCAGTTCTTCCTCAGCCCGGACCCGGCAGATCACGGCACCGCCATGCTCGGCCACTCCTGACACCACTGCCCGGCCCGGTGCAAAGCCGCTGGCCCCGTGATCGCTCGAGCCACGGGCCCCGGCTCGGCGCAGAACTCGTTGCCTTCCGGATCGGCCATGACGACGACCTGGGCGAGCATGCCGTCGCGTGGGCTCACGTCCTCTCGCCGATCATCAGCCAGGGCATACCGATCAGGTCGATCTGTGCGCCGGGCGCCCGCTGGCTCACGTCGACCCGTCGTCTGCGCGTGTCTGGGTTCTTCGTGGCGTTAACCCAGCGCACCCATTCCCGGCGCGCCATCGGGGTGATCTCGTTCCACAGGTCCTGGATCTCCTGCGGGGCAGCGCCCAGATTCCCGTCTGGTTCGAGCACCGTCCGGAACTCCACGCCGTTGATCGTTCCGCGGACGGCCACCTGCCCGCGCGAGGGCAGGTCCTTGCTCGCCGTCTCAGGCAACCGCAACACAGCCGATGTGTCGATCGTGGACAGCACGGCGTCGAAGCGAATGGCCGCTCCCTCTGTGCGCTGAGTCACCGCCGTCTCTCACCTTCTCCGTTCCGGACACGGCACCCGGCCGCGACACCGTTATCGAGTGCGTCACGGTTGAGACTCTCCAAACCCAGCGACCACGAACACGCCGCACTGCGCCCGAAGTGGCGTTTGTGCACGGCGGCAGGCGGCCGCCGGAGAAGTAATAGTATAGTACATTGTAAGTTCCTCTTACATTGCAATCGCGAGGGAGGCGGCTGGCATGGGAGCAGCGACGGCGCAGCGGATCTGCGTGACGGGAGCGAGCGGGCAGGCAGGCCGGGCCGTGGCACGGGAACTGGCCGAGCACGGCCACCAGGTGGCGGCGACCGACATCGCGGCCACCAGGGAGGAACTGGAGGCCGGCACGCTGCGCGCTGACCTGACCGACTACGGGCAGGCGCTGGAGGCGTTGCGGGGCGCTTCTGCTGTAATTCACCTGGCCAACATCCCGGCACCTGGTATCTGCACGGCGGCGGTCACCTTCAACGCCAACATGGCGATGAACTTCAACGTTTTCCACGCCGCGGCGCGCGTCGGGGTCAGCCGGGTGGTGTGGGCGTCCAGCGAGACCACGCTGGGCCTGCCGTTCGGCATGAGCCCGGAGGAGATGCCGTTCCTGGAAGCCGAGGGGCTGGCGCCGCGGTACGCCCCGGTGGACGAGGATCACTACCCGACGCCCACGGTCACGTACGCGCTGGCGAAGGTGGCGAGCGAGACCATCGCGGGCCACATCGCGCGGTGGTCGGGGATACCGTTTGTCGCGCTGCGCTTTTCCAACATCATGGTCCCGGGTGACTACCAGGAGTTTCCCTCGGTTTGGGCGGATCCGCACGCGCGCAAGTGGAACCTGTGGGGGTATGTGGATGTCCGGGACGTGGCGGCGGCCTGCCGCCTGGCCCTCGAGGCGCCAGCGGAGGCTGTGGCGGGCAGCCCGAGCTTCATCATTGCCGCGGCGGATACTGTCATGAACCGCCCGTCGGTGGCGCTGCTCGCCGAGGTCTTCCCCGGTGTCCCGCTCACTCGCGAGGTGGGGGAGTTCGGCACGCTGCTGGCCATCGACCGGGCCCGGCAGGCGATCGGCTACGAACCGCGTCACTCCTGGCGCGATCACCTGCCCGTCTCCTAAGGCTGGCGGGCAGAGATGTCGGCTGCGCAGTCAAGGCGCTACCACCACGGCGACCTGAGGGCCGCGCTCATCGACGAGGCCGTCGAGTTGATCGCCGAGCGCGGGGTACGCGGCTTCTCGGTTGCCGAGCTGAGCCGCCGCGCCGGGGTGACCGTCGCCGCGCCATACCGGCACTTCGCCGACCGGGATGAGCTGCTTGCCGCCGTCGCCGTGCGCGCGCTGCGCGCATTCGGGCAGGCGCTGGCCGCGCAGGCATCCGAGGCGGATCCGCCGCAGCGGCGGCTGGCGGCGATGGCCGGCGGCTATGTCCGGTTCGCCGCAGAACAACGCGCGCTGTTCAGCGTCGTGTTCGGCTTCGGCCTTGACAAGAAGAGCCGCTACCCGGAACTGCGGCAGGCCTACGAGGACGTCGAGGGCATACTCAGCGCCAGCGTCGCAGAACTGTGCCCCGCAGACCCCGATGCCGCAGAACAACTTGCCGACGCCATCGAGGCCACCGCGCATGGCTATGCGGCGCTGCTCACCGACCAACCCGAACCACCCGATCCGGCCGCCATTGACCGTGCCGCCAGCCAGGCCGCAAGCGCCACGCTCGCCTTGATCCAAGGCCGCGCCGCATTGCGGGAAAGCAGCTAAATCAAGTAGGGCCGAGCGTCTGCTGCCGGCCCTCACCTCGCGTGGCGCACAGGGTTCCGGCGCCCGTCCATCTGATATCCAGCCCAGATCTCAACGACACCGGTCCCCGGTCGCGCATATGTGAATGGTCTGCGTGCGGCCGCGCGCGTGCGCGACGGCACGGCTGGCTGGAGGGCGGTCATCTAGGCTGGCGCCCGGTTCGCAGGGTTCGCCGCCTCAGCGCAGGAAACCTGCGGAAATATCTCACGGCGGCGGGATTACGCCTCCGCCCGAAGGGCCGGGAGGCTGGCCTTTGAGGTTCAGCTCCTGCAGTTGGTGGAGCGCCTCCTCGTACTGTTGCGGCGTCAGCTGGTTCTGGTCGCGGCACGCTGTCAGCTGCGCCCGGAGCGTCGCCTCCTCCGCCGGGGTGACCGGCGGGCCGCCGCGATCATAACGTTGCGCAATGCCTGCGGCGAGCGCGGCGCACAGCCGGCCGGGTGACACCGCGAGTTGCAGATCGGTCTGGCTGGTCACCGTGGTATCCACCTGGAATGTCGCCAGGACGGACAGTGTCTGGTCGCCGCCGCCGAAGGTGGCTGCTGGATCGGTGAAGGTGAGGGAATAGGTGAAGGTGAACGTCTGCGGCACGCCCGTCTGCGTCTGGTTGGCGGGACTGCCCGGGTCGGGATCGACGTACTGGCAGGCCGCCTCGATGGCCACCGGGTTCCCGCCGGCGTCGGTTATCGTGATCTCCGGGACGCGGGTCGAGCACGTCGGGTTGGCCGGCGATTGCGCCGCGATCGTCTGCAGGCCGGAGCCGGCTATGTAGACGACGCCGCGCGGCGTGAGCTCGGCTCGATAGCCCGCGTAGGGTGTCGTGAGCTCGGTCGGCTCGAATCCGCTGACCACGACCTCGAGGGCGCCGGGGAAGGACGCCCCGGACTGGTCGTTGACCTGGTCCTGCCCGAAGATCGGCATCGTGAGGGAGACCTGGCAGGCCTGAGGGGCCGGGGGCCACGGTTGCGGGTCCGGCACCAGCTGGCCGACGGCTGTCGGTACCCAGGAACCAGCGCCGCCGGGCCAGGGTGCGATGTTGTACCGGTTGATGGCGTTTTGCCGGAGGGCCGCGGCGTCGGGGCGCGGGGGAACATCGCTCAGCGGAGCTCCCGGCCCGGTGAAGCCGCCCGGCGGCGCGCTGGACAGCGACCCGAAGGTCGCCCGGCGCCATAGGCCGATATTGGGGCAGGTCACCCCGGTGACGTCCTCCAGGAACCGCAGGACCGACGTGTGGTCGTACTGATCGTTGCAGATGCCCTGTCTCAGTGTCCACGGGGAGATGATCAAGCACGGCACCCGGAAGCCCGCCCCGATGCTCGACCCGGACACGAACTCCTCCGGGTACTCGCTTTGCGAGGGAGGCTGGGGTGGCGGGACGTGGTCGAAGTGCCCGTCGTTCTCGTCGTAGTTGATGATCAGGACGGTCGACGCCCAGCGCTGCCCCGTGAGGACCGCCTCGACCACCTGCGAGATGAGGTACGCGCCGTCAGCCGCCGTGCCCGTCGGATGCTCGCTGAACCCCATCCACGGGAAGAGCCAGGACACCGTCGGCAGATCCCCGGTTCGGGCATCCCCCGCGAACCTGGAGAAGAGAAGGTCGTCCGTAACCGAGGTACTGGAATTGGCCAGAGCGGGCCAAGATGCGAACGTGTCCAAGGCATTGAGATCGGTTTGGTTTGTCGGGTATCCAGCCGGCGGCGCGGCGCTGGCAGCGTCATAGACCCGCCACGTA
>JASHUI010000080.1:0-7449 GCA_030040095.1 Streptosporangiaceae bacterium
GACAGCAGGCCGGCGATCGTGCGGGCCTCGCGCAGGCTCGCCAGGCGCACGTCCGCGGCGGCCTGCAGCGCGTGGATGTGGGTGTCGATCAGGCCGGGCCCCACGCACGCCGGGCCGAGGTCTACCCGAAGCGCCGCGGGCCCGGCGGCGTCCGCCGCCTCCGCCGCGGTGCGCGTCAAGGCGACGACCTTGCCGCCGGACACGACGACATGCCGGAACGGCTCGTGCTCCGACTGGTAGGAGGCCCTGACGGCGGCCGCCGTCAGTATGATCGTGGCCGGGCGCTGCGTCGGGCCCTACCCCCGATCGGCTTGCTGGAGCGCGGTCGCGGTCACCGGGACCGACTGGATGCAGGCGAGCAGCTCGGTCCAGTAGAACGCGGCCATGAAGAACCGCAGCGTGTCGCCCTTCTCGAGCATCAGCTTGCGGTACATCACCATCTTGCCGACGTCGTAGCCCGCCAGCATCTCCCGCCAGTCGGCGTACGAGCCGGCCAGCAGGAACACCGCGTCGGCCTCGGCCTCGGCCCGGCCGAGCACCGACGCGGCGGCCACGGTGCCGGCGTCGAAGTCGAGCACCAGGGTGTCGCCGTCGGCGCCCGCCTCCGGCGGCAGGTCGCGGACGCTGAGGGCCAGGCGGCCGGTCACGAACGGCCGGATCATCTCGATCCAGTCCCAGAAGTCCCGCAGCTTGCTGGCCCTGCGCTCGTCGCCGGGCCAGGCGTTGAAGGCATCCCGGACGTCCCGCGCCCACGCGTCGGTCATGAACTGGGCCATGTCAGCCTCCCGCCAGCGTCGGCCTGGCCATCGCGAGCATGTCCTCCAGGTCGGGCGCGAGCGACACGCCGACCATGCCGAGCTTGCGGTGCAGCTGGTTCTTGAACAGCTCCTGGACCCGCTCCTCGGACCAGCCGAGCGGCTCGTAGTGGATATAGCTGGACCGGGCGCCGCCCATCGTGAGCAGGGTGCGCAGCGTGTCGTGCAGGTCCTTGACGTAGCCCGGGTCCTCGTCCAGCAGGTCGCGCACGAACCGCATCCCGGCCTGCACGTGCCTGGCCTCGTCCCGGCAGGTGGCGGTGAACCCGGTGTAGAACGAGGGCAGCACCCGGAAGTCGCGGGCGTAGTTGAGGGTGATCTTCATGACCGCCAGGGCCAGCACGCCCTCGATCCAGATCATGTATGTGGTCGCGTACTTCATCTGCAGGTGCTTGTTATAGGGGTCGCGGCGCAGGTCGTCGGTCAGGTAGGCGAGCAGGCCGAACGGCCCGACGAACGTCTCCTGGATGTACGGCCACGAGCCGTCGAGCACGTCCATGATGCCGTCGCCCTCCAGCCCGACGACGTCACGGTAGAACCGGTCGAAGAACACGGTGTGCCTGGCCTCGTCCTCGAGCTGGCTGGTCAGGAACACCTTGTAGTCCTCGGGCACGCCGAACAACAGCGGCGCGAGCTCCACCTCGACCTGGCGCTCGCCGTGGTGGAAGCCGGAGGCGATGGCGAGGAAGGAGTTGCGCGAGTCGTCGGTCATGCGCTCGGTCCAGTCCGCGCGGTCCCGGGTGAAGTCGAGGTCGTTGACGTTCCAGCGCTGCCGCAGGTACCGGTCGTAGAGCTTGCGGTACGCCGGCAATCGCGCGGTCGGGACGTGAACGTACTCGATCACGTCGTCGATGTCGGTCCGGCCCAGCCCGCTGAGGTCGGTGTCCTCGATGCTCTCCAGTTCCCCGTCGGCAACGGTCACGCGACTCTCCCTCCAGGCCCGGTCGCCAAATTCGTCATGTTAACACCCATCCGGCCGACTTCCTAGGCCCGCGTCACCTGGATGATCGCTTCGAGCGGTGCCGGTCTCCTGGCCCCGGCATCGCCTGGCCGGGGTGCCGGGTTAGCGCGAGGCCGCCCAGGCAGCGCGCGAGCTATATTCACCTAACGATCTGTAACGGTTGAGGTTACGGTCCGTCATATACCCGGGCATTAGCCTGCCGCCGGGGTGCGGGTGAGCCGTGCTGCCCGGTGATGAATGCGGCGTTGCTGCAGCTAGATGTACACGAGACTCGCACCCATCCCGTCGGCTGCCCCGACCCGGTCCGCCCTGTAGCGCGGCGTCGGCCGCAAACCGCAGTTAATCCCGCGCCTTCAGGATCTTTTCGGGTGATCCCTAGGAGCTTTGAATCGTGGTCTGAGCGCCCGCTCATATTCGGTGCGCATGATTGTTGTCGTCAGCGGTGAGGCGAGGTAGGGGCGGCGGGACGGATGCGACGCAAGCGCGGGCGCCGGCGGCGGCGCGGGGCATGGATAACCGCGCTCCTGTCGCTGGTCCTCGCGCTCGCCGCGATCGTGTGGACGGCCGCTCCCGCCGCGCCGGCGACCGCGTCGCTGGCGGCGGTGGGGACGCCGGTCTCGTTCGGGGGGACCGCGTCGGTCGGAGCGCTGTTCACGCTGGACAATGGCCAGCTCGGCGCGCATTTCTGCACCGCGAGCGTGGTGGACAGTCCCGCGGGTGACCTCGTCCTGACCGCCGCGCACTGCGTGGCGGGCTATCAGGGCGCGGGCTCGCCCAGCATCGCCTTCGTGCCCGGGTATGACGACGGCGCGGCCCCGGCCGGCGTGTGGCCGGTCACGCGGATCTTCGTGGACACGGGGTGGACGGCCACGGCCGATCCCGACGACGATTTCGCGCTCCTGACCGTGGCACAGCCCGGCCGCAGCACCCCCGTCCAGGCCATCACCGGCGCCGAGATCCTGGGAATCAGCCAGCCGGCCTCCGGCCTGATGCGGGTGATCGGCTACCCCGACACCGCCAACGACCCGATCATCTGCCAGAACCAGGTCAGCGAGTTCAGCCCGACCCAGCGGCAGTTCGACTGCGACGGCTTCACCGAAGGCACCAGCGGCGGCCCGTTCCTGACCGGCGCCTACGATCAGACGGTGATCGGCGTCATCGGCGGGTACCAGCAGGGCGGGGACACCCCCGACGTCTCTTACGCCGCGGTCTTCGGCCAGAACATGCAGGCCCTCTACGCCACCGCGGTCTCCCAGAGCTGAGGCGGCTACTCGTCGGGTATGCGCTCGCGGAGGCGGCGCAGGCGCTCTGGGCGCTCGGAGGCGAAGCGCTCCAGCGCGGCCAGGATGTGGTCTTGGTCGAGGTGCGCCTCCTCGATCACCTCGTCCACCGAACCCCCGGTCCGCCACCGGTCATCCCAGTCCGACGACAGCGAGTACTCCCTGACCTGCGGGTCGCCGGCCCAGTCCCGCATCAGCTTGAACGCGCCGTTGGTGATCACCATCGCGTCCAGCCGGCCGGCCGGCCCGACCACCGAGTCCCGGTACGACGCGGGCTGGCGGGCGAACAGCTGCGGGCTGATCGCCGCGACGATCTTGACGTTGATCCCGCGGGCGTCCAGTTCCGGCAGCACGCTGACCAGGTTGCGGGTGGGCATGGTGCCGCGGACGTAGACCGTCCCGCCCCGTGGCTGGTCGCCGCGGTAGTCGCGCAGCACGTACGCGCCGCGCGCGGCGGCGAAGTGGGACGGGATGCCGAGCGCCTCCCGGTCGGGTATCTCCACCGGCGGGCGGGTGAGGTGCAGCGCCACGATCGGGACGTCGAGCGCGAAGGCGGTGCCCAGCAGCACCGGCACCTCGTTGTACTCCCACGGGTGCAGGTCGATGACGTGCCCCTCGGGGAAAAGCTGGGTGACGCCGATCGAGAAGATGCCGAAGTGGGTGCGGGAGTCCTCGGCGGTCTCCGGGCCGGAATGCCCGGCGATCCACAGCACCTTGCCCACCTTGAGCTCGCTGTCCTGGGCCAGCTGGCTGAACAGCCGCATCTCGCCGTACTTCAGGTAGGAGAACGAGCCGTAGGTCGAGCACGCGCCCCAGTAGCCGTCGAACTCCGAGAACGGGTCCCGGGACAGGTTGACCGTGGCCAGCCCGGCCACCAGACCCGAGTTGGAGAACTCGGTGATCTCGGTGGGCAGCAGCGCCCCGGTCGGGTTCTTCGTCCGCTCGTACCAGCCGGTGCCGGGCGAGCCGTCGTAGTCCTGCGCGAACCCGGCGATGTTGGTGGACTCGGCCAGGTCGGCGGAGGCCGCGATGAACAGCGGCCGGCCGTGCTCGCGCAGCGCCAGCGAGTTCACGTACGCGCCCCACGCGGCCAGCCCCGCCCGGTTCGGCGCCTTCTCGCCGGGCTTCTTCCACATGCTGGTGGGATAGCTGGCCACGTCGAAGATGCGGCGGTCGGTGAAGACGCCGGCCGACCTCTCGCCCAGCCGGAAGCCCTCGATCTGCTCGGGCACCGAGTCCGCGATCGCGATCAGCCGGTCGGACAGCCAGGTGACCAGGTCATCGTCGCGGGCCATGACGCTCATGGCGATGCGCAGGTTCGCCTCGGCCTGCGCCGCCACGGCCTCCGCGCCGCTCGGAGCGGGCGTGTCGACCCCGACGTACTCGACCCCGTGGCGGGCCATGAACTCCTTGCGGACGGCCCAGAACTGCTCGGCGTTCATCGGCCAGGCCGTGCCGTGGCTGGCCGCGTCGAACTTGCCGTAGCCCCGGCCCTTGCGGGTATGGAACCAGGCCATGCCCGGCACCTGGCCGGGGTTGGCGCCGCAGGCCGCGTCGAGGACGGTCTGGATGACCGGCCCCCACTCCATGCCGTGCCCGGTGCCGACCACCCGCCAGCCGTACGGCTCGAACCAGTCCACCGGCGTGCCCGCGACCACGCTGGAGGCGGGCCGCGGGTCGATGCCGAAGTCGTTCCAGTCGACCATGAAGATCAGGTTGTCCAGGCCGAGGCCCCAGGCCATGTTCTTGACCTCGTGCGCCGACCCGGGGGTGAGCCCGCCCTCCCCCTCGAACACGAACACCTTGACCTCGCCCGCCCCGGCCAGCTTCAGGCCCAGCGCCTCGCCGGCGGCCGGCGGCATGCCGTGCCCGGACGGCCCGGTGTTGAACTTCAGGAACAGCGTCCGGCCCTCCATCTCGGCGTGCCCGGGCAGTCCGCCCCTCCGGCGCAATTTCAGCAGCCATTCCCAGGTCAGTGCCCAGCGGCCGTCGTCGGGAAAGGCGAACTCGGGCCCGCCGTCGCGCTGGTGGCGCAGCCGGACCGCCTCGTTGAGCACGGCCAGCGTCGCGTACACCAGCGGCACGGTGTGGCCGGCCGACAGCACGAACCGGTCCCCGAAGCGGCGCCAGGGGCGCAGCACGTCCCAGCGCATGGCGCCGGACAACAGCAGCGCCAGCATCATGTGCACCTTGGACCGCGAGCCGCCCGGGTGCCCGCTCTGCCGGTAGTTCAGCGACAGGTCGATGCACTCGTCGACGAGGTCCTTGACCAGCTCGTAGCGAGCGAAGTCCGGCTCGGCCGCGGCGAACAGCCGGGCGACGTCGGACTCGCTGCCGGACCGCGCGACCGGCGTTGACCGCGGCTGCGCTCCATCGGGAGCTGAGCCCATCCCGCACCTCCAGTGCCTCGAAGACTTCCAGGCTGACGCGTCGCCGGCCGTTGGGCAATAGGCGGCCCGAGCCCGTTCACGCCGTGGAACAACCGGCCCTTACCGCCTCATCGTCCCAGCCGTATCATCGGGCACATGATGACATTCTCCCTGGCTGACCGGATGAGCCGGCTCGGCACCGAATCCGCGTTCGAGGTGCTCGCCCGGGCCAAGGCCATGGAGGCCGCCGGGCGCAAAGTCATCCACCTGGAGATCGGCGAGCCGGACTTCCCGACCGCCGATCATATCGTCGAGGCCGCGGTCGAAGGACTGCGCGCCGGGCAAACGCACTATGTTCCGGCGCCGGGAGTTCCGCCTCTGCGCGAAGCCGTGGCCGAGTTTCTTGAACGCACCGGTCGCATGCGAACCTCGCCGGACCGGGTGATCGTGACACCGGGGGCCAAGCCGGTCATGTTCTTCGCCATCATGGCGCTCTGCGGCGAAGGCGACGAGGTGATCTACCCCGACCCGAGCTTCCCGATGTACGAGTCGATCACCGCGTTCGCGGGCGCGACCGGGGTGCCGATACCGCTCCGGGAGGAGAACGAGTTCCGGATCGACACCGGCGAGCTGGAAAGTCTGGTCACCGACCGGACCAAGCTGCTCATCATCAACTCGCCGCACAACCCGTGCGGCAGCGCGCTCACCCGCGCGGACTGCGAGGCTATCGCCGAGATCGCGCTGCGCCACGACCTGACCGTGCTCAGCGACGAGGTGTACTGGGCCATCAGGTACGGCGACGAGCCGCACGCCAGCGTGCTGGACGTGGAGGGGATGGCCGACCGCACGATCCTGCTCGACGGCTGGTCCAAGACGTTCGCGATGACCGGCTGGCGGCTCGGGTTCGGCGTGTTCCCGCCCGCCCTGGTCGAGCCGGTGACCCGGCTGGTGATCAACACGGTGTCGTGCACGTCGGCGTTCAGCCAGAGCGCCGCCGCGGCCGCGCTGCGCGGGCCGTGGCAGCCGGTGGAGCAGATGGTCGAGGAGTTCCGGCGCCGGCGGGACGTCATCGTGGCCGGCCTGAACGACATCCCCGGCATCAGCTGCGTGCAGCCGCAGGGCGCGTTCTACGTGTTCCCGAACATCACCGGCACCGGCCTGACCTCGGGCCGGCTGGCGGCCAGGCTGCTGGAGGACGCCGGGGTCGCGGCCCTGGCCGGCACCGCGTTCGGCCGCCACGGCGAGGGGTTCCTGCGGTTCTCCTACGCGAACTCGGTGGAGAACATCGAGGCGGCGCTCGAGGCGGTCCGGGCCAACCTGGCCGGGGCACCGGCCGGGGTTCAGGGCGCGGTGCAGGGGGGCGGGGTGTAGGGGCGCGGGCCGCGAGCTAGGGAACGACGACCAGCGGTACCGGCGAGTGGCGGGCCAGGTGGACCGCGACCGAGCCGACCACGCGGTGCGCGGCGAGGGACGAGCCCCCGACCACGATCACCACGGTGGCGGCGGGGTGGGCGGCCGCGGTGTCCTCGGCCGCGGCGAGCAACTCCTCCGCGATCAGGCCCTGGCGCCGCTCCAAGCCCCAGCGCTCCTCGCGGTCGCGCAGCCGCTCGCCGGCCATGGTGCGAAGCTCCTGCTCGATGTCGTCGAAGCCGGTCTCCAGTTCGGCGACGGCACCGGGCGACAGCGCGGCCATGCTCGGCATGTGGGCCACGTACACGACGTCGATGCGGCCCGGGCGTCCCTGCAGCAGGTTGACCGCCGCGTCGAGCGCTCTGACGGCGGGCGGGGATCCGTCGAAGCCGACGATCAGGCGCAGGTCCGTGGCGGGCGGCGTTACGGAGGTCACCGAGGGAGGATAACCGAGGAAGGATCGCTGACCGTCAGCGGTCCGGCGTGGGCTTCGGTTCGCGAGCCTGGTTGACCACCGGAGAGCAACTGCACAGGGCCACCGGAATCGCCTCGAACGCCAGCTCCCTGATCGCGCCGCGGCTGGCCGCGGCGATGGGCGCCGTGGACGGGCCGAC
>JASHUI010000777.1:0-4404 GCA_030040095.1 Streptosporangiaceae bacterium
GGCCGCCGCCGCGGCGCGCCCGGCCGGCCCCAGCTCGTCCAGCGGACACCCGGACGCCAGCCGGGTCCGCAGCATGATCCGCTCCGTCCGGCGCTCGTCCTCGGTCAGGATCTCGCGCGCCTGCCCCGGGCTGACCCCGGCGGCGATGCGGGACGCGTACGCGGCGGGATGCCGCACGTTCCACCACCGGGTTCCGCCGACATGGCTGTGCGCGCCCGGGCCGACGCCCCACCAGTCGCCGCCGGTCCAGTAGAGCAGGTTATGCCGGCACCTCGCCCGCGGCGAGGCCGCCCAGTTGGAGACCTCGTACCAGTGCAGCCCGGCCGCGGCGAGCAACTGGTCGGCCGCCAGGTACCGGTCGGCCATCACGTCGTCGTCGGGAGCGGGAAGCTCGCCGCGGCGGATCCTTGCCGCCAGCCTGGTGCCCTCCTCGACGATCAGCGCGTAGCCGGAGATGTGGTCCGGGCCGGCCGACACGGCGCGCCGCAGCGACCGGATCCAGTCCTCGTCGCTCTCCCCCGGGGTCCCGTAGATCAGGTCCAGGTTGACGTGCTCGAAGCCGGCCGAGCGAGCCCACGCGACGCAGCGTTCCGGCCGGCCAGCCTCGTGATGTCGATCCAGAACGCGCAACACCCGCGGAATCGCGCTCTGCATGCCAATCGAGATCCGGGTGACGCCGCCCGCCCGCAGCGCGGCGAGGGACCGCTGGTCGACGGTCTCGGGGTTGGCCTCGGCGGTCACCTCGGCCCCGGGCGCCAGGCCGAACTCGCCGTCGATCACGGCCAGGATCGCGGCCAGGTCGGACGGCGGCAGCAGGGTCGGCGTCCCGCCGCCGAAGAAGACGGTCTCGACCGGGATCTCGGCGCCGCCGAGGACCCGCCGGGCCATCCGGATCTCCGCGATCGCCTGGCCCGCGTAGGAGTCCCGGCTGGCCCCTGATCCCAGCTCGGCGGCGGTGTAGGTGTTGAAGTCGCAGTAGCCGCACCGGGTCACGCAGAACGGCACGTGTACGTAGACGCCGAACGGGCGCCGGCCCACCCCGGCCAGCGAGCCGGGCGGCAGCCCGGCGTCGGCGGGGACGGGCTCGCCGTCCGGCGGCGGGCCTGGGGTCACACCGGCACGCTAGCCGCAGCCGCGTCGCAGGTCGAACCGGCACCGGCGGCTTCCTGGCGGGCTCCCGACGGACCGCGGGCTGGCGGGCCCGGGTTAAGCTGGCCCATATCGGGGGCTGGAGGTGCCGATGTCGGCCAGGCCAGAATACGAATTTCCGTACGGACTTCCCGCGGGGGGCGCGGGATACCTGCGGGCGTCCACCGCGGACCGGGAACACGCCATCGAAGTGCTCAAGACCGGCTTCGCCGAGGGCAGGCTGACCAAGGACGAGTACGACGTCCGCGCCGGACGCGCCTTCACCGCGCGGACGCTGGGCGACCTGGCCATGCTCACCGCGGACCTGCCCGGCGGGCTGCCTGGCGCTCCGGTGTGGCCGGCCTCGGCCAAGACCAACGGCATGGCGGTCGCCGCGATCGCCTGCGGCCTGGGCCAGCCGTTCACCGGCTTTCTCAGCACGGTCCCGGCCATCGTCCTTGGCCACATGGCCCGCCGCGAGATCCGCCGCACCGGTGAGCGCGGCATGGGCGTGGCCACCTTCGGCCTGGCCCTGGGCTGGATCGGAGCCGTGCTGCTGCTGCTCGTCTTCCTGCTGACCGCGGGCCTGGCCGCGCTGTCCCACCCGGGCGGGTTAACGGGTCAGCGCCGCTTGTCGGGCCCCTGCTCGGCGGACAGTGCCGCGACGAAGGCCTCCTGCGGGACCTCAACCCGCCCGATCACCTTCATCCGGCGCTTGCCCTCCTTCTGGCGCTCCAGCAGCTTGCGCTTGCGGGTGATATCACCGCCGTAGCACTTGGCCAGCACGTCCTTGCGGAGGGCCCGGATGTTCTCGCGGGCGATCACCCGCGATCCGATGGCCGCCTGGATCGGCACCTCGAACTGCTGCCTCGGGATCAGCTCCTTCAGCCTGGCCGTCATGGCCAGGCCGTACTCCCGGGCCTTGTCGGCGTGCACGATCTGGCTGAACGCGTCCACCGGCTGTCCCTGCAGCAGGATGTCGACCTTGACCAGGGAGGCCAGCTGCTCGCCCGCCGGCTCGTAATCCAGCGACGCGTAGCCGCGGGTGCGGGACTTCAGCTGGTCGAAGAAGTCGAAGATGATCTCGGCCAGCGGCAGCGTGTAGCGGATCTCCACCCGGTCGGCGGACAGGTAGTCCATCCCGAGCAGCGCGCCACGCCTGCCCTGGCACAGTTCCATGATCGCGCCGATGTACTCGCTGGGGGCCAGCACCGTGGCCCGGACCACGGGCTCGAACACCTGGCCGATCTTCCCGTCCGGGAACTCGCTCGGGTTGGTGACGATGAGCTCGTCGCCCGTCTCCATCACCACCCGGTAGACGACGTTCGGCGCGGTCGAGATCAGGGTCAGGTCGAATTCCCGCTCCAGCCGCTCCCTGATGATGTCCATGTGCAGCAGGCCGAGGAAGCCGCACCGGAACCCGAAGCCCAGCGCGGTCGACGTCTCCGGCTCGTAGACCAGGGAGGCGTCGTTCAGCCGCAGCTTGTCCAGGGCATCGCGCAGCTCCGGGTAGTCGTCCCCGTCCATCGGGTACAGCCCGGAGAACACCATCGGCTTCGGGTGAGCGTACCCGGCCAGCGGCTCGGCCGCGGGCTTGCTGGCGCTGGTCACGGTGTCGCCGACCCGCGCCTGGCGCACGTCCTTCACCCCGGTGATCAGGTACCCGACCTCGCCCGCGGCCAGGCCGTCGGACGGCACCGGCTCCGGCGAGATCACGCCGACCTCGAGGGTCTCGTGCACCGCCTTGGTCGACACCATCAGGGTCCTCTCGCGCCGGGACAGCCTGCCGTCCACAACCCGGACGTAGGTCACCACGCCCCGGTAGGTGTCGTAGACCGAGTCGAAGATCAGTGCCCGCGCGGGGGCTTCCAGGTCGCCGCCGGGGGCCGGGACCTGCTCCACGATCGCGTGCAGCAGGTCGGCCACGCCCTCGCCGGTCTTGGCCGAGACCCGCAGCACGTCGGCCGGGTCGCAGCCGATGACGCCCGCGATCTCCGCCGCGTACTTCTCCGGCTCCGCGGCGGGCAGGTCGATCTTGTTCAGCACCGGGATGACGTGCAGGTCGGCGTCCAGCGCCAGGTACAGGTTGGCCAGGGTCTGCGCCTCGATGCCCTGCGCGGCGTCCACCAGCAGGACCGCGCCCTCGCAGGCGGCCAGCGACCGGGAGACCTCGTAGGAGAAGTCGACGTGCCCGGGGGTGTCGATCAGGTTCAGCACGTACTGGCCGCCGTCCCGGCCGCGCCAGGGCAGCCGGACCGCCTGGCTCTTGATCGTGATGCCGCGCTCTCGCTCGATGTCCATCCGGTCCAGGTACTGCGCGCGCATCTGCCGCTCGTCCACCACGCCGGTGAGCTGCAGCATCCGGTCGGCGAGCGTCGACTTACCGTGGTCGATATGGGCGATGATGCAGAAATTGCGGATCACCGCCTGATCGGTACGGCCGGGCTCGGGCATGGCAGAGCGAGCTGTCCGCGGCTCGGTGACAGGTGGCACAGGCAGGACCGGTTTCCTTTCCGCCGGCGCCGCCGGGCTGGCGGGGCGCAGGCAGATTCTCGTCGCCGTCTATGGTCGCATGCCGCGGCGTATGCCGCTGCCAGCAGCCGGGCCGCGCCCCGCCGGCCCGCGGCCGCGGGCCCGGTTTGAGCGGGCGGGCTGATCTCGGATATCCTTGCCAGTCGGCTGCCCGCATGCTCGCATCCGTCCTGCCGGCGGCGACGCCGCGGCCTCGTCGCGGCGGGCACACCCCGAGCAAGCTCACCAGACATTCCTAGCGAGGCACACGCGTGGCGAACATCAAGTCACAGATCAAGCGGAACAAGCAGAACGAGAAGGCCCGCCAGCGCAACAAGGCGGTCAAGTCGGCGCTGCGGACGTCGGTCCGGCAGTTCCGCGAGGCCGCGGACACGGGCGACGACGAGAAGGCGACGCGGGCGATGCGGACCGCTTTCGTCAAGCTCGACAAGGCGGCCAGCAAGGGCGTTATCCACAAGAACCAGGCGGCCAACCGCAAGTCGGCGATCGCCAGGCGCGCCGCCCAGATCAAGTCCGGCTGAGGTCCGCGCGACCCAGCCGAGGTCCGCGCGGCCCCGCTGAGGCCCGCGCGCGTTCGTCGGCTCCTGAGAGCGGGCGGGCGTGGCCGGCCGGGCGTCAGTCACCCGAACGGCAGGCCACGATGTCGGCGATGGCCCGCTCGAGGGCGTACCCGGGGCTGGCGCCCTCGCCCTTGACCTGGGCGTCGGCCTGGGCCGCCACGGCGTGCGCCCGGGCCACGCCCTC
>JASHUI010000778.1:0-3334 GCA_030040095.1 Streptosporangiaceae bacterium
ATCACCAGGTCCACGTCCCGGCGCACCGGGGGGCGGGCCAGCCGGGTGCCCGGCTCCAGCCGGAAGATCTCGCCGCGGTAGGCCTCGCCGTTGCCGGCGAACAGGTGCCGGACCACCTCGACCGCCTCGCGCAGCCGCCGGACCGGCCGCTCCTGCGCGACCCCGACCGCGTCCAGCCACGCACCGCGGGCCAGCCCGAGATACGCCCGGCCGCCCGAGGCCGCGTCGAGCGCGTGCAGCTGGCTGGCGATCTCGACCGGGTGCAGGAGGTAGGGATTCAGGCAGGCCGGGCCGAGCCGGATCCGGCGGGTCGACTGGGCGGCGACCAGCAACGGCAGCAGCGGCGACGGATACATCAGGTCGGCGTA
Source organism: Streptosporangiaceae bacterium (assembly GCA_030040095.1). Lineage (GTDB taxonomy): Bacteria > Actinomycetota > Actinomycetes > Streptosporangiales > Streptosporangiaceae > JASHPR01. The sequence continues at coordinate 369 of JASHUI010000778.1, forward strand.
GACCGAGATGGCCGAGAACCCGAGCTCCTCGATCCGCGGCGCCAGGGCCGCGTACCCGGCCAGGTCCTCGTCCGACTGCAGCGCGATGCTGAGCTCCCGGCGAGCGGGCCCGGAGTTCACGTCGCGTCCCGCAGCGACACCTCGGACCGCCCGGTCCGCTCGATCCGCATGATCAGCCGCTCGTCGGGGTCGGGGCAGGCCACGTGGCTGTCGGCTTCCAGCCAGTCCCCCGGCGCCAGCTCACGCTGCTTGGCCGCGAGCAGCGGCAGCACGGCCGAGAGCGCGTACACGCAGAAGAACCGGCCAGGACAGGTGCGCAGCCGGCTGCTGCGGGTCAGCTCGAACCAGTCGCCTACGCGCATCCCGCACACCGACCGGCCCTCGATCCGCTCCACCACCACCCGCAGGTCGTAGAGGGACACCGCCGCACCCGGTGCTTCGGCTCGCCTGCCGGGCGCCTCGACGCCCTCCGGCTCGTTCATCCCCGCTCCCCGCCCGCCGGCCGGCGCCCGTCGTCGCGGCACACGTCGCCGTCCTTCATCACCCAGAACACGGTCCGCAGCGCCTCGACCGACGCCGTCGGGTCCCCGGTCATCGCGATCAGGTCCGCCCGCTTCCCCACGGCCACCGAGCCGACCTCGTCGTCGACCCCGAGCCACGCGGCCGGCCGCCGTGTGGCGGCCAGCAGCGCGTCGCGCGCGGACAATCCGAACTCCTGCATGTGCTCCAGCTCGCGGACCGTGGCCGACGTCCCGTCGACCGGCCAGAACGGGGGCACGTCGCTGCCGAGCATCACCTCGACCCCGGCGGCCAGGGCCAGGCGGTAGGACTCCTCGTGCGCGGGCGCCGCCGCGAACGACCGCCGCTGCATCCAGCCCGGCACCTGCAGCGAGTCGAAGAACTCGGCGCACCGGGTCACCGAGAGCGTGGGCACGAGCGCCGCGCCGCGGTCGCGCATCTGCCGGGCCACGGCGGCGGTGAGCTGATACCCGTGCTCGACGCAGTCGAGGCCGAGCTCCAGCGCCGGTTCGATGACCGCCGCGGGACCGGCGTGCGCGGTCACCTTGCGGCCCCAGGCGTGCGCGGTGGCGATCACCGCCTGCAGCTCGGGCCGGGTCAGCGGCATGGTGTCCATGGCCTCGTTCGCTCCCGCGATCCCCCCGGAGATCATGACCTTGATCAGGTCCGCCCCCGCCTTGATCTGGGCCCGCGCGGCCCGGGTGAACTCGTCCGGCCCGTCGCACTCGATGGCGCTCGGGGCCTCGTGCCCGTGCCCGCCGGTGCACACCAGCGCCCGCCCGGCCGAGAAGATGCGCGGCCCCTCGGCGCGCCCGGCCTCGATCGCCGCCCGCAGCGCGAACTCGACGTGATCGCTCTCGCCCACGCACCGGACCGACGTCACCCCGCCGCGCAGCGTCCGCCGCGCCCCGTCGGCGACGTAGAACGCCAGGTCGTGCGCTGACATGGCCCGGACCCGCTCGCCCAGCGGCCCGGGCAGGGCCAGCGAGAAGTGCGTGTGCATGTTGAACAGCCCGGCCATGACGTGCGCCCCGCCCAGGTCGATGGCCGCGGCGCCCGGCGGCACCGGGCCGGCCGGGCCCAGCGCGGCGATCCGGCCGCCGCGCACCAGGATCTGCTGATCCCGCAGCACCTCGCCGGCGTGACCGTCGAACACGTCGCAGTTGACGAGAACCTGGTCAGCCACTACCGGCCTCCTCCATCAGCCCGGCCGGGTCGTGCACCGGCCGCCCGCCCACCAGGGTCAGCATGATCTCAAGGCCGGGCAGGTCGTCCACCGGGCAGGACAGCGGATCCGCGGCGAACGCGACCAGATCCGCGTCCGCGCCTGGTTCCAGCACGCCGCGGCGCGTTCCAAATCCGAGCAGTCCGGCGGCGCATCGGGTATAGAGATTGAACGCTACGTCTCGGGGCACGGCCTGGTCCGCCCCGATGAGCCCGCCAGCGCGTCCCTGCCTGGTGACCATGAACCAGATCACCCGAAGCGGGTCGGACGGCGGCACGTCGCCGTCGCTGCCGGCCGCCACCCTGACCCCGGCCGCCACCAGGTCGCGCACGGGAGCGGCCCGGGCCGCCCGCGCGGCTCCCCAGCACCGCCGCACGTCGTCGGCGAACTCGTAGACGATGCCCGGATGGGCCGACACGCCGACGCCCGAGGCGGCCAGGCGGCGGATGGTCCGCGGCGCGCAGTCCAGGGCGTGCTCGATCACCAGGCGGCCCGGGTCGCGGGCCAGCCCGGCCGACAGGGCCCGCTCGTAGGCGTCGAGCACCAGGCGGACCGCCCGGTCCCCCACCGCGTGGCAGGCGATCCCGGCGCGGCGCCGCAGCGCCTCGGCGACGATCCGCCCGAGGCCGTCCGGGGTCAGCCGGAAGGCCTCCGGGCCCGCCCCGTCGATCGCCGCGTCCGCGATCCGGCCGTCCACGAACGCCTTCACCCCGGTCAGCCGCAGACGGGAGTCATCGCCGAGCACCGGCATGGCCGCGATCTGCTCGCGCGCCGAGCCCGGGGCGCTGCCCTCGGCCACCCGCCACAGCAGGTCGCACCGCAGCGGCAGCCGTCCCTGGTCCCGAAGGTCCCGGAACCGCTCGAGCTCGGCGCCGTCGACCCCGGCCTCCCGGATCGACGTCAGCCCCCGGGCGGCCAGGCGGTGCAGCACGGCGGCCAGGTCCTCGCGGCGCTCCCGCGCGGTCGGGGCCCCGGCCATCGCCAGGGCCTCGGCGATCCGGGCGTCATCGGTCAGCGGGGCGTCCGCGGGCTCCCCCAGCAGCGCCGCGGCCCGGGAGTTCAGCACCGCGAGGTGGCTGCCCCGCCGGAGCAGGACCGGCCCGGGCAGGCCCAGCGCGTCGAGCTCGGTCCGGGTGGGCAGCCGTTTCTCGTCGAGCTGAGACTCGTGCCAGTTGCGGCCCGGCACCGTCCACCGGTCCGCCGGGCGGCCGAGCCCGGCCTG
>JASHUI010000779.1:0-6776 GCA_030040095.1 Streptosporangiaceae bacterium
GCTCGCGGTGAGGCGGCGGCGGCCCGCCCGCCGCGGCCCGCCGGCCCCTTCCTGAGGCCAGGGACGGGGGACGGTAGATGACGAACGTCGACCTCGCGCGCTGGCAGTTCGGGTTCACGTCGGTCAACCACTTCCTCTTCGTCCCGGTCACGATCGGGCTGGCGTTCCTCACCGCGCTGCTGCAGACCGCCTGGCACCGCGGCGGACGGGAGGAGTATCTCCGGCTGACCCGGTTCTTCGGCACGCTGCTGGTCATCAACGTGGCCATCGGCGTGGTGACCGGGCTGGTGCAGGAGTTCCAGTTCGGGATGAACTGGTCGGCCTACTCCCGCCTGGTCGGCAACATCTTCGGCGCCCCGCTGGCCATGGAGGGCCTGGCCGCGTTCTTCCTGGAGTCCACGTTCCTCGGCCTGTGGCTCTTCGGCTGGGACAAGCTGCCCCGCCGGGTCCACCTGGCCACGATCTGGGCGGTCTGCCTCGGAACGGTCCTGTCCGCGGCGTTCATCATGGCCGCCAACTCGTGGATGCAGCACCCGGTCGGCTACGTCCTGAACAAGGCACGTCAGCCGCAGCTCAACGACATCTGGGCGCTGTTCACCAACCCGGTGTTCGTGTGGGGCTACGCCAAGGTGCTGTTCGCGTCGCTGGTCACCGGGGCGGCGATCATGCTCGCCGTGTCGGCCTGGCAGCTGCGCCACGGCGGGGAGGCCGGGGTGTTCACCCGGTCGGCCCGGCTGTCGCTGATCGTCCTGGTCCCGGCGATCCTGTTCGCGATGCTGGTGGGCGACGAGCTTGGGGTCATCGAGTCCAGGTATCAGCCGATGAAGATCGCGGCGGCCGAGGCGCAGTGGACCACCTGCCAGCCGTGCTCGTTCTCGCTGTTCCAGATCGGCGGCGGCAACCAGGACCAGACCCCGACCCAGATCCTCGCGATCCCGCACCTGCTCTCGCTGCTGGCCACCAACAGCTGGAACGGCAGGGTGATCGGGCTGAACCCGCTGCAGGCCCAGTACAGCAGGCAGTTCGGGCCCGGTTACTACGTGCCGAACGTGTTCATCCAGTACTGGTCGATGCGGGTGATGGCCTACCTGGCCGTGCTGGTGTTCCTGCTCGGCCTGTGGGGGCTCTGGCTGGTCCGCCGCGGCAACCTGGCCAGCTCACGGGTATTCCTGTGGGTGGCGGTCTGGGCCGCGGTGCTGCCGTTCCTCATGAACACCGCGGGCTGGCTGCTCACCGAGAGCGGCCGCCAGCCCTGGATCATCCAGGGGATCATGCTGACCAAGAACGCGGTGTCCCCGTCGGTGTCCACCATCGACGTCGCGATCAGCCTGGGCGCGTTTGTCGCGCTCTACGGCGTGCTCGGCGTGGTCGACCTGCTGCTGATGCTGAAGTACGCCCGCCAGCGGCCGCCCCCGCCGCGCGCCCAGCACGAGGCGGACGAGCCCGTCCCGGCGGTCCAGTACTGAGCCCGCCGTGATCCCGTTCTGGTTCATCCTCATCACGATCTTGTGGATCGGCTTCTTCGTCCTGGAAGGGTTCGACTTCGGCGTGGGGATGCTGCACACGGCGGTGGGCCGGGACGAGGCCGGGCGCCGGGCCGCGATCAACACGATCGGGCCGCTGTGGGACGGCAACGAGGTCTGGCTGATCGTGGCGGGCGCGGCCATCTTCGCCGCCTTCCCCGGCTGGTACGCGACCATGTTCTCGGCGTTCTACCTGGCGCTGGTGCTGCTGCTGGCCGCGCTCATCGTGCGCGGCGTGTCGTTCGAGTACCGGGGCAAGCGCGACGCGCCCCGCTGGCGCCGTACCTGGGACGGGCTGCTGACGGCGGGCAGCGTGCTCGCGCCGCTGCTGATCGGCGTGGCCCTCGGCGACCTGCTGTACGGGCTGCCGATCAATGCCAGCCACCAGTACACCGGGTCGTTCTGGCGCCTGCTGCAGCCGTACGGGATCGTCACCGGGATCGCCTTCGTCGCGATCTGCCTGCTGCACGGCGCGACGTTCCTGACCGTCAAGACCACCGGGGAGATGCGGGCGCGGGCGCACCGGCTGGCGCGCCTGGTGGCGGTGCCTGCCGGGCTGATCGTCTTGATCTGGATCTCCTGGACCCACGCGGTCGCCGGCAAGGGAACGCTGCTCAACCCGATCGAGCTCGCGGTCTGGATCTTCGTCATCGCCGCCGTCTGGCTCGTCCTCAGCCGCAGCGAGGGCTGGGCGTTCGCCGCGACCACGGTCACCATGGGGCTCAGCGTGCTGGCGATCTTCGTCGACCTGTACCCGCGGGTCATGGTCTCCTCCACCAGCCCGGCGTTCAGCCTGACCGTGCACAACACCGCCTCCGGCCATTACGCCCTCACCGTGATGACGGTGGTGGCCGTGGTCCTGCTCCCGTTCGTGCTGGCCTACCAGGCCTGGACGTACTACGTGTTCCGGCGGCGGGTCAGCCGGCGGGAGTTCACCTCCGCGCCACCGGTTGCCGGGCGGCCGTCATGACCGGCTTGGAATGATGGCACTGAAGCGGGGGAGGGATCAGACGGGCCCCGGACGACTAGGCAGAGGAGCTGACGCACATGGCGGCAGACCAAGTTGACGCTCTGGTGATCTTCGGCGCCACCGGCGACCTGGCCAAGCTGGAGACGTTCCCGGCGCTGGTCGGCCTGGTGGAGCGCGGCGTGCTCGACGTGCCCGTCATCGGGGTGTCCAAGACCGGGTGGGGGCTGGAGCAGTTCCGCGACTACGCGGTGGCGTCGCTGCGCCTGAACAACCTGGACCCGAACTCCGCGGCGGCGAACAAGATGCTCGGGCTACTGCGCTACGTGGACGGCGACCTCGACGACGACGGCACGTACAAGGCCATGTCGGACGCCGTGGGCACCGGCTCACGGATCCTGTTCTACCTGGAGGTGCCGCCGCTGCTGTTCGGGCGCGTCGCCGAGGGGATCGCCTCGGCCGCCCGGACCGGCAATGCCCGGATCATGGTGGAAAAGCCGTTCGGCACCGACCTGGCCAGCGCGCGCCAGCTCAACCAGACCATGCACAGGTATTTCCCGGAGAACTCGATCTACCGGGTCGACCACTGGCTGGGCCTGGATCCGGTGGAGAACGTCCTGTTCGTCCGGTTCGCCAATTCGATCATCGAGCCGCTGCTCAACCGCACCTTCGTGGAGCGGATCCAGATCACGATGGCCGAGGCCTTCGACGTGTCCACCCGCGGCCGGTTCTACGACCGGACCGGGGCGATCCGGGACGTGCTGCAGAACCACATGCTCCAGGTGCTGGCCACGGTGCTGGCCGAGCCGCCGGCCGGGCGCGCCCTGGCCTCCTGGCGGGACACGAAGGCGGCCGCGGTGGCCGCGCTGCGGCCGCTGACTCCCGACGACACCGTGCGCGGCCAGTACGAGGGCTACCAGCAGGTGGACGGCGTCGACCCGAGGTCGACCGTGGAGACCTTCGTCGCGGTCCGGCTGGCCTGCGACACCTGGCGGTGGGCCGGGGTGCCGATCCTGATCCGGGCGGGCAAGTGCCTGCCGGTCACGGCGACCGAGGTGGAGATCAAGTTCCGCAGGCCGCCGCACGACGTGTTCGGCATCGACCCGTTCGCGGTGGGCAACGCGCTGCGGTTCCGGGTCTGGCCGGAGACCGAGGTCAGCCTCGTCCTGGCCGGGAAGAAGCCGGGCGGCGCGCTGGAGCCGCAGCCGGAGGACCTGTCCTTCGCCCAGCCGTCCGGGTCGGACATGCGGCCCTACGACAGGCTGATCGGCGCCGCGCTCGACGGGGACGCCTGGCTGTTCGCCCGGCAGGACACCGTCGAGGACGCCTGGGAGGTGGTGGACCCGGTGCTCGGCGACGCCACCCCGGTCCACCCCTACGCCAAAGGCAGCTGGGGGCCGGCGGAGGCTGACCGCCTGCTGGCCGACCACGACACGTGGCACGACCCGGCGGGCTGACCGCCGGCCGCCCAACCGAGGCAGGAAGCGGGGGACAACGATGACGGATCAATCGGGCCGCCGCCAGGTGGTGATCATCGGCGGCGGGTTCGCCGGGTTCTACGCCGCCCGGTCGCTGCGGCGCGCGAACGTCTCGATCACGCTGATCGACCGGGAGCAGCACCATCTGTTCCAGCCGCTGCTGTACCAGTGCGCGACCGGGATCCTGTCCGAGGGCGAGATCGCCGTGCCACTGCGCGACCTGCTGAAGCGGCACAAGAACGTGGACTGCGTGCTGGGGGAGGTGACCGACTTCGACGTCGCGGGCCGGCGGGTGCTGGCCCGGCGGCCCGGCGGCGGCCACCTGGAGTACCCCTACGACGACCTGATCCTGGCCGCGGGCATGAAGCAGTCCTACTTCGGCCACGACGAGTACGCCGGCATCGCCCCCGGCATGAAGTCGCTGGAGGACGCGCTGGCCATCCGGCGCCGGGTGTACGGCGCGTTCGAGCTGGCCGACTCGGCCGCCGACCCGGCCGAGCGAGCGGCCTGGCTGACCTTCGCCCTGGTCGGCGCCGGCCCGACCGGCGTGGAGCTGGCCGGGCAGATCCGCGAGCTGGCCACCAAGACGCTGCGGGCCGAGTACCGCATGAGCATGCCGGAAGACGCCCGGGTGCTGCTGTTCGACGGCGGCAGCGCGCCGCTGGCGAGCTTCGGGCCCAAGCTGTCGGAGCGAGCGGCCGCGATCCTGCACGGCCTCGGCGTGGAGCAGCACATGGCCACCAGGGTCACCAAGGTCGGGCAGGACGGGATCGAGGTCCAGGACCACGCCGGGCTGACCACGCACTACGACGCCCGCACGGTGCTGTGGACCGCGGGCGTCGAGGCCCCGGACGTGGCCAGGGTCCTGGCCCAGGCCACCGGGGCCGAGCGGGACCGGGCCGGGCGCATCATGGTCCGGCCCGACCTGACCATCGCCGGCCACCCCGAGATCTTCGTGGCAGGCGACATCATGAGCCTGGACGACCTGCCCGGCGTGGCCGAGGTCGCGATGCAGTCCGGCGCGTACGCCGGACACCGGATCAGGCGCCGCGCGGCCGGCCAGCCGGAGAGCGGGCCGGACGGGGACGAGGTCAAGCCGTTCCGGTACCGCGACCTCGGCACGGCCGCCTACATCTCCCGCGGCCGGGCCGTGGTCCAGGCCGGGCCGCTGCAGACCGGCGGGTTCATCGGCTGGTGGATCTGGCTGTTCATCCACGTCGCGTTCCTGACCGGGTTCCGGAACCGGCTCAGCGCGATCCTCACCTGGTGGTTCACCTTCACCAAGGACAGCCGCAAGGAGCGGGCCTTCACCATCCAGGAGACCCGGGTGTTCGACGACGTGTACACCCAGCCGTTCCAGCCGCCGCGCCCGGCCGGCCCGCAGCCCGATCCGAACCCGCTGGCTAGCGACCCACGGTCATCCGGGCCAGCTCACTGATCGTCGAGCGCGACAGCAGCTGCACCGTGCGCGCCTTCGGGTTCCGGTGTACGGCGCGGCGCGGCAGGCGGACGGTCAGCGCGCCCGGCAGCGACTCGAACACCAGGGGCGGGTCCATCCGCGTGGCCTCGCCGTCGATCCCGATCTCGACCGTGGCCCCGGACCGGACCTCGAATCGCGGCGCGCTCCACTGCTGCCAGCCGGGGAAGCGGCGGACCTGACCGGCCGCCTCGAGCGCCACGAACCGCCTGGCCTGCGCGGCGTCGGCGATCCGGACGGCGACGATCCCGAGCACGCCGAGGTCGAGCCGGGCCCGGGTGCCCAGGCCCCCGATCCGGTCCAGCCGGTACGGGTCGTTCGACACCAGGATCATGTGGGCGGTCGGGTAATCGGCGCCGGGCCCGCGGTAGCGCAGGTCGAGCGGCCGCGCGTCCGGCCCGATCAGGTCCGGCAGCATGGACGCGGCCGTGGCGACCTTCGCGTCCCGGTACTCGGGCGACTGCACCACCTTCGCGTACAGCCCGAGCGAGGCGTTGTTGACGAACACCCGGCCGTTGACCGCGGCCAGGTCGATCCGGCGGTCGACGCCGTCGCCGAACGCGTCCAGCGCGCCCACCACGTCGGCCCGGTCCAGCCCCAGGTCGAGTGCGAAGTGGTTCCTGGTCCCGGCCGGCACGCAGACGTGCGGGACGTGCCGTCGGCTGGCCACGGTCGCGACCAGCGCCTGCGAGCCGTCGCCGCCGGCCATCCCGATCACGTCCGCGCCGCGCGCGATCGCGTCCTCGGCCAGCTGCAGCAGGTCGTCTCCGGGCCGGAGCACCACGGGCTCGATGCCGCGCCTGACGCACTCGTCGGCCAGGTGGAAACGCTCCGCCTTTCCGCCACCGGACTTCAAGTTCATGATCAGAACGGGACGTCTCGGGGGGATCGCGGTTCGCGGGCGCGATATGGCGGCCCGCGGCGGCGCGCCCGTCCCCGGCCGCAGCGCGTATCTCGCGGACGCCACGGACACCACGGCCGCGACGGCGACCAGGGCCGCCGCGGCCGGGCTCAGTCTCTCGAACACCATGGCCGCGATCAGCCCGGCCAGGGCCAGCACGATCACGATCAGCCCGACGACCCGGACGATGCCGCGCCGGGACACCGCGTACCAGCCCGCCGTGACCATCAAGAGCAGGCTGACGATGCCGAGGAGCACGACGACCAGGTGCACCACCACGCCGAGGAGCAACAGCCCCGCCGCGGCCACCGCGGCGGCCAGCGCCAGCAGCGCCGCCGCCCGCTGCCTGATCGTGGTGCGGCGTTCCCCGTGCCGTGCCACCCGCGCTCCCGCCCCTCGGCCAGTCACCCGATCGCGCCATGGTGCGGCA
>JASHUI010000780.1:0-3637 GCA_030040095.1 Streptosporangiaceae bacterium
GGGCGCCGGTCCGCCCTGGCCCGGCAGGCGGGTCGGCCGATCCCGGATGCGTGGAAGGCCAGCAGCCTGCGGGCGGCGCGCTCCATCGGGCCCGGAGCGTGGCCCGCGATGCTGCGCGCGGTCTCCTCCCGCCGACTGGCCACGGTGACGAGCACAACAACGGCGAGCGGCACGCCCCCGACCACGACGGCGATGACGGTCAGCAGGATGATCATGATGTTCACTTCCCGGTGCTGGCCGGTATCTGGGCCGGCGTGTCTGCTGGTGCCGCGAACGCGACAGGACTACGATCGCTCCGATGTTTCCACTGATCAGACTCATACCAAACAGTGGTGCGTCTGAAACAGACTTGGTGGGTAGATTCCACCTATCCAGATGGTGAGAATCATGGGTATGTCATGTGCCCGTGTCGAGAACTATGGGCACCTGAGAACCATGGCCACGTGTTAGGGAGCGAGATGCCTCGCGCGCGTTACCAGCAGATCGCGGACCGCCTCAGGGATCGGATCACCACTGGCGTGTACGGGCCGGGCGAGCGGCTGCCCAGCGAACCCGACCTGATCGACGAGTACCAGGCGTCAAGGAACACGGTCCGGCTCGCCATAGCCCTGCTTACCAACCAGGGACTGGTGGTGACCAGGCAGGGCCTCGGGACGTTCGTGCAGCAGCCGACCAGGCCGTTCACCGCCCTGCTGTCCAGGGTGAACGTCTCCCCTGGCGGGCATCACGTGGACACGGCGCTGCCGGTGGTCGGTCCGGAGGCCAGCCAGCCGGAGACCGCGCGGTCGGCCGTGGTGGAGACCGGGGAGGCGAGCGCCAGCGTCGCCGCCAGCCTCGACATCAAGCCGGGCGACCCGGTCGTGATCCGCCGGTCGCAGCGGTTCCTTGGGGAGGTTCCCTGGCTGCTCATAGCGTCGTTCTTCCCGCTGGACCTGGCCAGCGGCACCGCGCTGGAACAGGCCGGCAACATCGAGCAGGGCAGCATCAAGCTACTCGCCGATCTCGGCTACCCGCAGCTGGGCTTCCGGGACGAGATCGCCGCGCGGATGCCCGATGCCCGCGAGTTTGAGTTCTTCGGCCTGACCATCGGCACGCCGGTGATCGTGGTCGGCCGCACGGCCTACGGCGCGTCCCGGCCGATCAGGCTCACCCGGTACGTCTACCGCGCAGACCGGGTCAGGCTGGCCCACGAGGTGGCCACGATCCCGGAGAAGTACCAGGCCGAGAGCCGCTAACGGCCCGGTGCTCCCGCCACGCCCCCGGTCACAGTCGGCCGCGCGCCGGGAAAGCGCCGATGAATGTGGCGATGAGTCACACCCAAGTGCAGCAGACTCGCACCCACGGTGGCGGTAAGAGTGGCCGCGGGGTCTCCTGCGGGGAGGGTGGCCGGGGTGGCCTGCGGGGGGAGTGGCCGGGGGTGGCCTGCGGGGAGGGTGGCCGGGGTGGCCTGCGGTGAGGGTGGCCGGGGTGGCCTGCGGGGAGGGTGGCCGGGGTGGTCTGCGGGGAATGGGTGCTTCATTGCGGGCTGTGCGGGCGGTTATTGTGTGGCCGTGATCGCGCTGCTGCTCGCCTCGGTCGCGGTCGGCCTCTCCAACCTGGCCGCCGCCGTCGGTATGGGCGTGACCGGCGTGAACGCCCGGGTCCGACTGCGGGTCGGCCTGGTCTTCGGCGTCTTCGAGTCCGGGATGCCGGTCGTCGGGCTGCTGATCGGCCAGCGGTTCGCGACCGACCTCGGCCAGGCGGTGCGGTGGCCCGGTGCCATCTTGCTGATGCTGGTCGGGGCACAGGGACTGGTGCGCTCGATCCGGGACAGCCGGAAGAAGGCCGGACCGGACGGTGCGCGCGCCGACGCGGCCGGCGCCGCCCTGGCGGACGGGGCGCCGCACCTGGCCCGCCTGCTGCTCAGCGGCCTGGTGCTGAGCCTGGACAACCTGGTTGTCGGGTTCGCGCTCGGCACCTATGGCGTGGGCATCGCGGAGGGCGCGCTCCTGATCGGAGCGATCAGCGTCGCGATGTCGCTGGCCGGCCTGGAAATGGGCAGCTTCCTGAGCCGCTGGGCCGGCCGCCGGAGCGAGCAGATGAGCGGCCTGATCCTGATCCTGGTCGGCGCAGCCATAGCCGGCGGCGCATTATCGTGACCGCGGCGACTACTCCTCGAGCCTGAGGGCCGCCTTCGGGCAGGACGTCACCGCGTGCCGCACGGCGTCGGCCAGGCCCGGCGGTACCTCGGCCACCAGGATGTGGAGCTCGTCCTCGTCGTCCACTTCGAACACTTCGGGCACCAGGCCCGCGCACACCGCGTTGGCCTCACAGGTATCGCGGTCGACTTGTACCTTCACCTACCGCTCTCCCTTGATCATCTCGGTTGGCGCACTCGTTGGGAGTAGAGCACGCGCCGGCACGCGCGGGCAAGTGGCGGGGCGGGACACTGGCACTCATGCAGAACCGCATCTCTCCCGAACTCGCCCGCGCCGCCGAAGCGGCCAAGGGCTTCATGCCCGCTCCGGAGGGCCTGGCGCTGTACGATACCGCGACCGCCTACGCGGGCCAGGGACCGGTCGCCGAGATCGGGACCTACTGCGGCAAGTCGACGATCTACCTCGCCGCCGCCGCCCGCGACGCGGGCCAGCTCGTGATCACCGTCGACCACCACCACGGCTCGGAGGAGAACCAGCCCGGCTGGGAGTACCACGATCCCGGGCTGGTCGACCCGGCGACCGGGCGGCCGGACACGCTGCCGCACTTCCGGGCGACCCTGGCCGCCACCGGCCTGGAGGAGCACGTCATCGCGATCGTGGGCCGGTCGGCCGACGTGGCCAGGCTCTGGCGGACGCCGCTCGGGATGCTATTCATCGACGGAGGCCACACCGACGTCGCGGCCATCGCCGACTACGAGGGCTGGGCCCCGTGGGTGGTGCGGGGCGGCGCCTTGGCCATTCACGACGTGTTCCCGGACCCGGCCGACGGCGGCCAGGCTCCGTACCGGATCTACCTGCGGGCCATGCGGTCGGGGGCGTTCAAGGAGGTGCGGGTGGAGGGCTCGCTACGGGTTCTGGAGCGGATCGGGCCGGGAATCGGCTGACGCCCCGGCGCAGCCCGCGGTCGGCTGCTCACACCCGCAAGCCGCGGCATCGACCGGCGAGCCGACGGCCCACCTGGCCCCCCCGGCGGCGAAGATCCCGGAACCGCCGGTGGCCCCGGACAGCGCATCGGCGGCCAGCACGACCGCGGCGGCGGTCCAGCTGCTCTGCTCGTTCGGGAAATGGGCCTGATTGGCGAACTGCCAGCCGGTCCAGTAGCTGCCGCCGAGGTCGCGCAGGTGCTGCGCCTGCTCGAACATGTCGAGCGCGCGGGAGTGGTCGCCGATCACGTCGAGGGCCAGGGCCAGCTCGCAGGTCTCGGCGCCGGTGACCCAGGGCTCATCGCTGACGCAGCGGATCCCGAGGCCGGGCACGACGAACGTGTCCCAGCCGGCCGCCAGGCGCCCGGCCGCCGCGGCGCCCCGCAGCGTCCCTCCGAGCACCGGGTAGTACCAGTCCATCGAGAACCTGCTCTTGTCGGCGAAGGCCTCGGGATGGCAGGCCACCGCGTGCCCGAGCTGGCCGGCCGCGAGCTCCCAGTCCGGCTGCGGCTCGCC
>JASHUI010000781.1:0-3197 GCA_030040095.1 Streptosporangiaceae bacterium
TGGCTTGCCGCCGGGCTGGCGGCGGTCGCGCCCGGCACCTCGGCGCCGGCGCCTCCCCCATGACCGTCACCGGCCTGCTGAGTCGCGGGACCGGGACGAGACAAGGCGGGCCGATCAGCCGGCAGGGGCTGGCGCCGGGGCGCTCGAGCCTGGTGGCTAGGGCCTGTTGCCGCGGCCGGCGCGTCGGAAGTAGTCGCCACGCCGGAATCGGCGGCGATGCCGGGAACGGCGGCCGTGCCGTCCGGCCGCGTGGGCGCCGACCCGGCCGGTCTGGTCTGAGCGGACGCGGGCGATGCTGAAACGGCCGGCCCAAGCGCCGACGCCTGCGATCCGGTGCCCGGCATCGCGGGAATCGCCGGGTCGGCCGAGTCGTCGGCTGACACCCCCGGCACGGCAGCCAGAGACGGCGAGGCCTGGCCGCGAGCGTGGTGGAACCCGCCGATGCGGGAGTGCGCAGCGGACGCGGTATTCGAGGCGGCTGCCGGGACGCGACCGTTGTCCACGAATCCGACCACGCCCTGCGCCGCGAGCGGAGAGTCGTATTGGTGCGCGTTGACGGAGAAGTTGGGCAGCGAATCGCCGCCGATGGTGTCCAGCACCCCGTCGGCGTACTTGGTGACGACCTCGACGTGGCCATTGAACAGCACCCAGTCGCCGGGCTGCGGCTGGTAGCCGTCACCCAGCGGATGCCAGCGGTCGTGCGCCTGCGCATCCTGGAGGACCGAGATGATGTCCAGTGAGTCGGGGTTCGGGTCAACGCGGACGTCGGCCCACTTGTACAGGGGCCACGGGTAGGAGGTGCCCCCGGTCACCCAGCTTTGCTGCCCGACCACGTGCGAGGCCAGCTCGAGGGTCAGGCTGGCAAAGGCCGCGCACGAGGCTCCGTGATCGACGCCGTTGATGCTGTCGTGCTGCCAGATGATCGCTTCCATCTCGGCCGGCGTCGTGCTCTGCGCCATCCGCAGGTAGTAGTTCGCCACGTTCACGATGGCCGAGCGCAACGCGGTGTCGTCCGCGGGCGCTGCCTGCGCCGAGCGCTCGAGGGCCATCAGCCGGATCGGCATGCTCGTCGGCGACATCAGGTCGGCCGCCGCGGCCGGAACGAAGGAGAACCCCGTTATCGTCCCGCTCGCGCCGAGACTGACCAGCGCGGTCACCTGCTGCCATAGCGGTTTGGTCGCGGAAACCACAGGCTCACCTCCCTTCCTGGTTTGGGCCGCAGCACTGGCCCTGCGCGGATCTCTCGCCGGGTTCCTAGGTCACGTCGTCACTGCTTGACACCGGCAAGGTGCCGGAGAATGGCCTGTACTTGCGGATTGCCGGGATCGTCGGCGTTCTCGAAGAGAACGGCGGCGTCCTGCGCCTGCTGCGGCGTCGCGCCAACGATCCACTTCTGGTAGACGTCGGCCACCAGAGCGCCCTGCCCGGCCAGGCTGGACACCGGCTGGGCGCAGATGCTCGGGAAGCCGGCCTTCGCGGTCAGGGCAACCGACCCCGTGTACCGCTGGCAGTTCGCCGCGGACCCTTCGAGCCCGGCCTGCACCACCGAGCTGCCGTTAGCCGCGGTGACGGTGGCTCCGCCGATGATGCTGTTGATGGCCCGGGCCGCCACCTGGAGGCTGTCGATGGGGTTGAACGGGTTGTAGGGATGGTGCAGGTTCAGCGACCACGCCAGCTGGCCGCCCTGCGCGGGCGTAATCGGCTCCAGTCCGATCCTTCCCGTCGTCGGATCGTTGAAGCCGGGCCTGTCGCCGCTGGTCATCAACGCGAAGACCCAAAGGATCTGGCGGGTAGCCGGCGCGCAGGCGAAGTCGACCTGACCCGGCTCGGACTTGACGTCGGGATTCTGGCAGGCCTTGCTGATCTCGCCCTGCACCGTGGCCACGCTGGAAGGCCAGGAGGCACCGCTGCCGGACAGGGTCATCACCAGGATCGCGACCAGCGCCCCCACGGCGGCCGCCGCGATCGCGACGATGTGAAGTCGCGACCACCTCCCCTCCGGCGAATTGTGCCGGCCCAGGTTGATCAGGGCGTCCAGGCGCGATTGCGGCGACATGGCATGCTCGCGGAAGGCCGCACCTATGTAGCCCTGCTCGAGCTCGCTTTTGAGGAGCAGCCGCACATCATCGAGTTCGCGTTCAAGCTCGGCCGTTTTGTTTCTGAGGTCAGCAAGGCGCTGACCATTCTGGCCGGGGGAGAATTCGGGATGCGTTCGCACGTTGTCACCTCCTGGCAGGGGACCTGAGCCAGGCAGATCCGGGCCTGTCGGCCCCTGGCGAGGGCTGCCTGTGGGGTTGGTTGGCGGTCAGCAGGGCGCGGGGCGGCTGCGGCTGGCGACCTCCGGCGGCGGCCGGTGATCACCCGGCTCCGGCCGCGGCGGCGGTCGCCGCACCCGCATAGGGATCACGGCGGCCTTCCAGGCGCGGTCGTCGCCGGACCCCGGTGGGGGAGGCCGGCCTAGCGCCGCCGGTCGTGCCGGAGAACTCCGGATTGGCTCGCCGGACACCGCAACGGCGCTGTATGGTCGTGACCTGCGGCGATAAGTTGCCTGGGACATGCATCTAATTAGAACACACATACGGATGCGCTGTGAAGCCTTCTCTATTAGAACACACGTTCGCTCGGTGGCGAACTGGTTTCGGCGCCGTCGCCGCCCGAGGTGATCGTCCGCTGAGGGTCCGGTCCGCTCGGCGGCCACTGGCAACCGCTGTCGCTGCCCGAGGTGATCGTCCGCTGCGGGCCCGGTCCGCTCGGCGGCCACTGGCAACCGCCGTCGCCCGGTGTTCGACGGGCCCGCTGAGCGGCGGCCGAACCCCGAGCCCATCCGTGCGCAGTCGCGCTCTGCCCCAGCCCCTGGGGGCGGGCCAGCGACGGTGGACTCCGTGGGCCGGTGCGCCTTTCCGCCCGGCCTTTCACGGTTCCGGATCCGTGGTCGGGCGCGGATTTATGCGAATGGATCGGGAAAACTGCGTGCGCCGGCTGGCGTCGGTCTGACTGTTGCGCTCGCTGAGCGGACCCGGGGCAGCCGGCCGGTATGAATGCGAGCTCAGGGCACATCTAGCTACAGCAACGCCGCACCCATCACCGGGCAGCACGGGGCACCGCACCCCGGCGGTCGGCTAATGTCCGGGCGTATGACGGAACGTGACCTCGACCATACAGATCGTCAGTCGCGGCCGGAGCGTAGGACTGCGTCG
>JASHUI010000782.1:0-6948 GCA_030040095.1 Streptosporangiaceae bacterium
GCCCGCACGAGCGCGGGCGGAACCCGCGGGCCGGTCGCGGCCCTGCGGCGCGCACGGCCGCCGCGCAGGCTCATGTGGCGTCGCCCCTCATGCCGCTGACGCTGCTCACGCTGCTCGCGCCGCGCCGGGGCATGACGCGGTACTGGCCCAGGTCGAAGCGGCGGACCCGGTAACGGTACAGGAAGGTGTGGTCAGGCCAGTTGTTGGTGTTGCGGCCCGAGGCGGTCGTGTACCAGTTGCGGCACCCGCTCTCCCACACCGAGGTGCGGGAGGCCACCGTCACCCACGCATTGAACGATTTCTGCACGTCGGGACGTACGTCGAGCCAGTCAAGGCGCTCCTCGTCGAGGGCCCGCAGTGCCCCGGTCACGTAGCCGATCTGACCTTCGAGCATGTAGATGATCGAATTGCCGCCGAGGTTGGTGTTGGGCCCGTAGAGCATGAAGAAGTTCGGGAAGCCCGAGACGGTGATCCCGAGGTAGGCCTCGGCCCCGTCCCGCCAGGCCTGGTCCAGCCGGCGCCCGCCCAGGCCGGTCACCTGCATCGGGGCCAGGAAGCCGAGCGTCTCGAACCCGGTGCCGTAAATGATCACGTCCGCCTGGCGGTGCGTGCCGTCGGCGGTGATCACCCCGTCGGCGGCGATCCGCTCGATCGGGTCGGTGACCAGGTCGACGGTGGGACGGGCCAGGGCCGGGTACCAGTCGTTCGAGAACAGCACCCGCTTGCAGCCCATCATGTAGTCGGGCACGCACTTCTCCCGCAGCCGCGGGTCGGCGATCTGCTTGCCGAGCTGGCGGCGCCAGAGCTGCATCGGCCCGGCCAGGAACCTCGGCGAGAGGACGAAGCCGCTGGTGAGCAGCTCGCCGTAGAGGAAGATCCGCAGCCGGTCGGCCTTGCGCACCACCGCGAACCGCTCGAACAGCCGGTGCTCGGCCTCGCCGTAGGGCCGGTCGGCCTTGGGCAGTATGTAGGGCGCGCTGCGCTGGTACACGTCGACGTGGGCGGCGATCTTGGCCACCTCGGGCACGAACTGGATGGCGCTCGCCCCGGTGCCGATGACGGCCACCTTGCGGCCGGTCAGGTCCACGTCGTGGTCCCAGCGCGCGGAGTGCCAGGACGGGCCGGCGAAGTCGTCGCGGCCCGCGATGTCGGGCAGCGCCGGCCGGCCGAGCTGACCGACCGCGGACACGACGGCGCTGGCCTGGATCGTCTCGCCGTCGGTGAGGGCGAGGTTCCACACGGCGCGGCGCTCGTCGAACTCGGCGGCGGCGACGCCCGCCCCGAACCGTAGGTGGCGGCCGAGCCCGCGCTCGGCGACCAGCGCGTGCAGGTAGGCCAGGATCTCCGGACCGGGCGGGAAGCGGCGGCTCCAGCGGCCCGGCAGGAACGAGAACGAGTACAGGTTCGACGGCACGTCGCAGGCGATGCCGGGGTAGGTGTTGTCGCGCCAGGTCCCGCCCAGGTCCTCGGCCCGGTCCAGGACCAGGAAGTCCTCGATGCCCGCCCGCTGGAGCGCGACGGCCATGCCGAGCCCGCCGAACCCGGCACCGACCACGACCACCCGCTGCGGTCTCTGCTCGGGCATAAGCCCTCCCTGGCGGTCAAGAACCCGGCACGGGCAGGATAACCATCCGGGCCGCCCCGCGGATCAACCGACGATGGCCGGATCGCCATGCCAACGAGTGCCCGGCCGGGCTGCCGCCCATTCCTCGAGGAAGCGGGCTGCCAGCTCCGGCGGCGCGGCCAGGCCGAACCTGCGCTCGGTGGCGAACGGCGGTGCCGGGTGGTCGTGGTCTTCCGGTGGCCGGCCTTCGCACGATGTCATTCCACCGGTGACCCGAGTCCGGCGTCGGGACGTTCACCACCACGATCCGGGCCGGATCGATCCGCCTGCCCCAGACCACCTCGGCGTGCCCGTCTGGCGCGAGCCGGACAGGCGCGGGGCCCAGGTCCATCCGCAACTCTCCGGTCCCGTCGGGAACGTGGACGCCGAACCGCCGCCAGGCCTCCCTCGCGGCATCCCAGCGCCGCAACGCAGTTGCCGCGATGCCCAGGTTCCACCAGGCCGGATCGCCTTTTCACCCGCGTCGGCCTGCAAACGGCCCTGCTCGTTGAGCCCGTCCGCTTCCAGCCAATTCGCGCGGTCTATACCCACCGGGCAAGCGTGCCATGATCGGGGCGGCGGCTACCAGGGAGCGGGGCGGGATCTCACCGCGCGGCGGCCCGGCCTCCGGCGGTTGCGCGGCCCGCGGCGGGCCGCCAGGGTGGTGCCCGTGAGGGAGAATTTCGCGACGGTGCTGGAGACCGTGGCGGACGTGCGGGCCGACCGCACCGTGGTCACGCACGGGGACCGCAGCCGGACCTGGGGCCAGCTGGACGAGCGCGCGTCGCGGCTGGCCGCGTTCCTGGCCGGGCACGGGATCGGCGCCGAGGCCCGGGTGGCGATCGCGCTGTACAACGGCATCGAGTACCTGGAGAGCGTCTTCGCCGTGCTCAAGGTGCGGGCCATCCCGGTGAACGTCAACTACCGGTACCGGCCCGAGGAAATGCGGCACCTGTTCGACGACGCGCAGGTGGCCGCGGTCATCTTCGACGCGTCGCTGGCCGGGCAGGTGGCGCAGGCCCGGGCCGGGGCGCGAAGCGTGCGCACGCTGGTGCAGGTCGGCGACGCGCCCGCCGCCGCGGACGGCGTCAGCCGCTACGACCAGGTGATCGGCGAAGCCGCTCCGCTGCCCCGGACCAAGCGCGGCGTGGACCACTGGCTGATGTACACCGGCGGCACAACGGGCAAGCCCAAGGGCGTGCTGGTCAGCCACGCCTGGCTGTATCCGGTCGCCTCCGCCAACGGCTGGCGGCTCATCGGCGAGCCGGTTCCTGACTCCCTCGGCGAGCTGCGCGCGGCCGCGCGGCGGCTGAGCGCGCGCGGCGATGCGATGGTGTGCCTTCCGGCGCCTCCGCTCATGCACGCCACCGGCATGTACACCACGCTGGGCGCGCTGCTGGCCAGCGGCCGGGTGGTCTACCTGACCGCGCGCTCCTACGACCCGGACGAGCTGGCGCGCACCGTGGGAGAGCAGCGCGTGGACACGGTCTCGATCGTCGGCGACGTGTTCGCGCTGCCGCTGGCCGATGCGCTGGACCGGGCCGCCCGGGCGGGCCGGCCGTACGACCTGACCAGCCTGCGGCGCATGCTGAGCGTCGGCGTTACCTGGAGCGCCGAGGTCAAGCGCCGGCTGCTGCGGCACGGCGACTTCGTCTGCCGGGACCTGATCGCCGCGTCCGAGGGCGGCCCGTTCGCGGTGAGCGAGACCAGGCGCGGCGACGACGCCGTCACCGCCCGGTTCACGCTGATCCCCGGCGCCCGGGTCATCGACGAGGCGGGCCGCGACGTGGTGCCCGGCTCGGGCCGGGTCGGCATGCTCGCCGCGCCCGCGGACGACGAGATCGGCTACCTGGGCGACAACCAGAAGACCGCGCAGACGTTCCGCACCTTCGGCGGCAGCCGGTGGGTGGTCACCGGCGACCTCGCCTCGCTGGAGGCCGACGGCTCGATCACGTTCCGCGGCCGCGGCAGCCGGGTCATCAACACCGGCGGCGAGAAGGTGTTCGCCGAGGAGGTCGAGCAGGTCATCATCGACCACCCCGGCGTCCGCGACGCGCTGGTGGTCGGGCTGCCCGACCAGCGTTTCGGGCAGCGCGTGGCCGCGGTGGTGGCGCAGGCCGCGGACGGTGAGCTGACCGAGGACGCGGTGGCCGCCCACGTCGCGCAGCGGCTGGCCGGCTACAAGAAGCCGCGCACCGTGGTGTTCGTCCCCGAGGTCCGGCGCAGCCCGTCCGGCAAGGCCGACCTGCGATGGGCCGAGGCCACCGCCGCCGCGGCGCGAGGCCGGGACGACCGCCCGTGACCGGTCCGGTGGCTTTGACGCCACGTCTGGCGGCTCATGCCGTCCGCTGAGCCGGAGGTAACCTCGCTGATGACCTTTCTCACCGAAATCCGCGATACCATCGCTCCCGGCCGCCACGGCCGGCACGGGCCGCTGCCGCCCCTGCTGCTCCTCATGACCCTGGTCACCGGCCTGGTGGACGCGTTCAGCTACCTGGTGCTGGGACACGTGTTCGTCGCCAACATGACCGGCAACATCGTCTTCCTCGGGTTCGCCCTGGCCGGCGCCGGCGGCTTCTCGATCGTCGCGTCCGCGACGGCGCTGGCCGCGTTCGCCGTCGGCGCCCTGGTGGGCGGCAGGATAGGCGCCGTGCACGCCGAGCACCGCGCGCGGCTGCACAGCTCGGCCGCGGCGGTCCAGGCCGTGTTCCTCGCGGTCGGCGTCGTCCTCGCCGCCGTCGGCGCTACCCCGCTTCCCGCCGGGTACCGCTACGCGCTCATCGTCGTGCTGGCGCTGTCGATGGGAGTTCAGAACGCCGCCGCCCGCAAGATCGCGGTTCCCGATCTCACCACCACGGTGCTGACGCTGACCATCGTCGGGATCACCGCCGACAGCCGCCTGGCGGGCGGAGGCGGGTCGAGGGCGGGACGGCGGCTGGTCGCCACGGCCACGATGCTGGCGGGCGCCGTGGTCGGCGCGGCGCTCGTCGTGCATGCCCACCGCTTCTACCCGCTCCTGATCGCGCTGATCGCGACCGGCATCGGCGCCGCGGCGAGCTACGTGCTCGGACGGTCGGACCCGGAGTGGGTCCGCGCCTCCGCCTAGAACACCGGCAATCGGGGAAAGGCAAGGATCATGACCGAGACCACAGGAACGCCCGTCGGGCCGCCGTCGCCCGCGCAGCCGCTGTTCATCCTGGCCATGGACCATCGCGACTCGTTCGGCCGGACCCTGTTCGGCGTGAAAGGCGAGCCGACCGGCGAGCAGCTCGCCGCCATGCGCGACGCGAAGTCGCTCATTTTCACGGCCGCCCGGCGGCTGGTCGGCACCGACCTGGGCGGCGGACAGCTCGGGGTGCTGGTCGACGAGCGGCTCGGCGCCGACGTCGCCCGCCAGGCCAAGGCGGCCGGCTTCATCCTGGCCATGCCGGTCGAGGTGAGCGGCGCCGACCGGTTCACGTTCGAGTACGGCGACGACTTTCCCGCGCACGTCGAGGCGTTCGACCCGGACTGGATCAAGGTCCTGCTGCGCTTCAACCCGGCCGACCCGGCCGAGCTCCGGCAGGCGCAGACCCAGACCCTGCGCCGGCTCAGCGACTGGGCGCAGGCCAGCCGCCGTCACTGGCTGCTCGAGCTGCTGGTCCCGCCCACCCGGGAGCAGCTCGCCGCCCACGACGACCAGGCTCTCTACGACGAGCAGCAGCGGCCCAAGCTCACGGTCGAGGTGATCGCCTCGCTCACCGAGGGCGGGGTCCGCCCCCGCATCTGGAAGCTCGAGGGATACGAGACCACGGCCGGCGCGCAGCTCGTCCTGGACGCCGTGCGCGAGTACGGCGGCCGGGCCGACTCGTGCATCGTGCTGGGCCGCAACGCCCCGCAGCGGCAGGTCGACCACTGGCTCGACGTCGCCGGCCCGTTGCAGGGCTTCGTCGGCTTCGCGATCGGGCGCAGCATCTGGGACGAGCCGATCGCCGACCACCTGGCCGGCCGGACCGACCGGGATGCCACCGAGGCCAGGATCGCCGAGCGGTACGGCCACTTCATCCGGCGGTACCTGCAGGCCGACGTGTCGCCCGGCGAGGACGCGCACGCGCTCGACGAGCCGTTCACCTTCGCCCACCCGCGGCTCACCCCCGACCGGGAGGCCGCCATCCGCAAGGCGGCCGGGAGCGCCGATCCCCGGGGCAGCCGCCTGCCGGCCTGGATGGCCCAGTCGCTGCTGGCCGAGGTCGACGCGCTGCGCGCCGACGAGAGCGACCGCCCGGCCTAGCCGAAGTTCCGGGCGAGAACACCGCCCCTGGTTCACGCGGATGTTTCATGCTGGACACGGCGGCCACACATACGTGTTGCACGCTGATGTGTCGCCCGGGCCAGGCCGGGCGGACGAGGCCAGGCGGCACGCCAGTGCCGGGAGGGGACCGGATCGTTGATCAAGGTAGGCAAGCCGACGCGCGACGGCACGGTTCGCGTCACGTTCGTGTTGCCGGCGACGGAGCCAGCCGGCGCCGTGTCCGTGGTGGGTGACTTCAACGACTGGAATCCCTACGCGCATCCGCTGCGCAAGCGCGCGAACGGCATCCGCAGCGCCGTGGTGACCATCCCCGCGGGTACCACCCTCCACTTTCGTTACCTGGCCGAGGGCGGCGTCTGGTTCGACGACGAGACCGCCGAGCCGGCCGCGAACGCGCCCGGGTCGAGCTTCACCGTCCCGGGCTGACCGACACCGCCGGGCCCCGATCCACGGCGCCAGCTCGCTAAATGGCCAGTCAACGCGGACTTCATGACCGGTTAAGCCGCGGGCTTTAGGTTCGATCAAACAGCATCGGGATCTTGGCCCGTGCCAGGCGTGGCCGCCCGCGGGGCGGCCGGCCGTCCCGGCGGAAGTGGGGGATCATGCCTGTGCTGTCGACCCTGCCGCAACGGCCCGGCCCCCCGCTGGCGCAGGTGCCGGAGTTCGAAGCGGCCTACCCGGGCTACCCGGCCACCAAAGCGCTGGATGAGCTGCGCGCGGCCGAGTACGGGTACCTGGACGCGGCCGGGCACGCGTACCTGGACTACACGGGCGCGGGGCTGCCGGCCCGGGCGCAGCTGAGCGCGCACGCGCAGCGCCTCTCCGGGCGCTGCTTCGGGAATCCGCATTCGGTGAACCCGGCGTCCGCCGCGTCGACCGAGCTGATCGAGCGCACCCGGCGGGCCGTGCTCGGGCATTTCAGCGCGCCGCCGGACGAGTACACGGTGGTCTTCACCCAGAACGCCAGCGGCGCGTGCCGGCTGGTCGGCGAGGCGTACCCGTTCGGCCGCGGCCGTGCGCTGGTGCTGACCAGCGACAACCACAACTCGGTGCA
>JASHUI010000081.1:0-4986 GCA_030040095.1 Streptosporangiaceae bacterium
TTGACCAGGTACTCGCTGGTCACCCCGAACCGGCCGCTGGCCACCTGCTTGATGGCCGAGCGGCGCAGGTCGCCGTTCGGGTCGGGGGTGTAGCGGTCCGGGTCCTCCCCGCCCTCGCCGGTGTTGGACCGCCCGCCGATCCGGTTCATCGCGATGGCCAGGGTCTGGTGCGCCTCGGCCGAGATCGAGCCGTAGGACATCGCGCCGGTGGAGAACCGCCGCACGATGCTGGAAACCGGCTCGACCTCCTCGACGGGCAACGGGTCTCTCGCGGGCGCGGGGCCGTCCAGCCCGCGGACCCGCAGCAGGCCGCGCAGCGTCATCAGCCGGGCCGCCTGGTCGTCCACCAGCCGGGTGTACTCGGCAAAGATCTCCTGCTGCCGGCTCCGCGTGGCGTGCTGCAGCTTGAACACGGTCTGCGGGCTGAACAGGTGCGGCTCACCCTCGCGGCGCCACTGGTACTCGCCGCCGGTCTCCAGCCTCCGGTGCGCGGGGCGCACGTCGCGCGGGGGGAAGGCCCGGGCGTGCCGCGCCGCGGCCTCCGCGGCGAGCTCGTCGAGACCGACCCCGCCCAGGCGGGACGAGGTCCCGGCGAAGCAGGCCTCGATGACCTCGTCGCCGATGCCGATCGCCTCGAAGATCTGGGCCCCGGTGTAGGACGCGACCGTGGACACGCCCATCTTGGACATGATCTTCAGCAGCCCCTTGCCCAGCGCCTTGATCAGGTTGGCCGCGGCCTGGCTGCTCGTGATCCCGTCCAGTGACCCGCCCCGGGCGAGGCCCCGCACCGACTCGATGGCCAGGTAGGGGCAGACGGCCGAGGCACCGTAGCCGATCAGCAGCGCGACGTGGTGACACTCGCGCGCGTCTGCGGCGGCCACGATCAGGCCGACCCTGGTCCGGGTCCGCTCCCTGATCAGGTGATGGTGCACCGCCCCGGTGAGCAGCAGCGACGGGATCGGGGCCAGGTGGTGGCGGTCGTCGCCGCGGTCGGACAGGACGATGATCCTGGCCCCGCCCGCGATCGCGGCGGACACCTCGCCCCGGATCTGGTCCAGCCGGTCGCGCAGCGCGGCGCCGCCGCCCGCGGCCGGGTACCGGCCGTCCACCACGTGCGCGGCGAAGCCCGGCAGGTCGCCGTCGTCGTTGATGTGGACGATCCTGGCCAGATCGCCCGGGCTGATCACCGGGTAGGGCAGCACGATCTGACGGCAGGAGGCCGGGCCGGGATGAAACAGGTCATGCTCGGGGCCCGTGGTCGAGGCCAGGGAGGTGACCAGTTCCTCCCGGATCGCGTCCAGCGGCGGGTTCGTGACCTGAGCGAACAGCTGGGTGAAGTAGTCGAAGAGCAGGCGCGGCCGCTCGGAGAGGACGGCCACCGGCGTGTCGTGGCCCATCGACCCGAGCGGCTCTCCCCCGGTGCGGGCCATCGGGGCCAGGATGACCCGCAGCTCCTCCTCGGTGTACCCGAACAGCTGCTGCCGGAGGGCCAGCGGCTGGCCGGGCTGCCCCGCCCGGTCCTGACGCGCAGGCAGGTCATCCAGGTGGAGCAGCCCGGCAGTCAGCCAGTCCTGGTACGGATGCTCGGCCGCGAGCTCGGACTTGACCTCCTGGTCCTCGACGATCCGGCCGGCCGAGGTGTCGGCCAGGAAGATCCGGCCCGGCTGCAGCCTCCCCTTGCGGACCACCCTGGCCGGATCGATGTCCAGGACGCCGACCTCGCTGGCCAGCACGACCAGGCCGTCGCTGGTCACCCAGTAGCGGCCGGGCCGCAGCCCGTTGCGGTCCAGCACCGCGCCGATCATCGTGCCGTCGGTGAACGCGATCAGCGCCGGCCCGTCCCACGGCTCCATCAGCGTGGAGTGGAACTCATAGAAGGCACGCAGGCCCGGGTCCATCTGCTCGTGGTTCTCCCAGGGCTCCGGGATCATCATCAGCACCGCGTGCGGCAGCGAGCGCCCGCCCATGTGCAGCAATTCCAGGCACGCGTCGAAGCTCGCCGAGTCGCTCGCCGACTCATCCAGGATCGGCAGCAGCCGCTCCAGGCCCCGCCCCTCGGCGTCCGGCGGTATGAGGTCGGTGTGCAGCAGCGCCTCGCGGGCCCGCATCCAGTTGCGGTTGCCCCGGATCGTGTTGATCTCGCCGTTGTGCGCGATGAAACGGTACGGGTGGGCCAGCGGCCAGGAAGGGAAGGTGTTGGTGGAGAACCGGGAGTGGACCAGGGCCAGGGCCGAGGTGTACCGGGGATCGGACAGGTCGGGGTAGAACCGCTCGAGCTGGGGCGCGGTGAGCATCCCCTTGTAGACGATCGTCGCGGACGACAGGCTGGCAAAGTACGCCCCGGCCTCGTGTTCGGCGCGCCTGCGCAGGCAGAAGGCCCGCCGGTCAAGAGCCAGCCCGTCCTCGCCGCCGGGCGAGGTCACGAACAGGTGGGCCAGGTGCGGCAGCACGTCCCGCGCGCCCGAGCCGCAATGCGCCGGGTCGAACGGCACGTCGCGCCAGCCCAGGACGGCCAGGCCCTCCAGCGCGGCGATCCGCCCGATCTCGGCCATCGCCGCGGCCCGGGCGGCCGTCTCCCGGGGCAGGAACACCATCCCGGCCGCGTAGCGGCCCGGGTCGGGCAGGGGGAAGTCGCACGCCTCGCGCAGCAGGGCATCGGGGATCTGGGTCAGGATGCCGGCTCCGTCGCCGGTATCCGGGTCGCTGCCCATAGCGCCGCGGTGCTCCAGGTTCCGCAGCACGGTCAGCGCCTGGGCCACGATCTCGTGGCTGCGGCGTCCGGGCAGGTCAGCGACGAACCCGACGCCGCAGGCGTCGTGCTCGTAGCGGCCGTCGTACAACCCCTGGGAGACGGGGGTCGCAGGAACAACAGCAGGCGCCATCAGTACTCCTGTCGTCTGGTCTCAGCTGAGGTCGGGACGACATTGGCCCTGCTGGTCGTCGCTGTGGTCCTGGCTAGCTACCCACGGCGCGAGAATCCAGTGTAACGAGCATGCGTCCTGCGACGCGATATCGCAGGTCAGGCATTATCAACGGTACCGGGCGCGATCGCGGACCCCGGCGGCCAGGTCGGCGGCGAGGTCGCGCACCGCGGCGATCCCGGCATCGGCGTCCGGCGCGTCCACGAGGCAGCGCACGAACGCCGTCCCCACGATGACCCCGTCCGCGAACCCGGCCACTTCACAAGCCTGAGCCCTGTTTTTTACGCCCAGGCCCACCCCCACTGGCAGGCTGGTGCACTCCCTGACCCGGCGGACCAGCGCCGCGGCCTCATCGCCCACCACGTCGCGCGAGCCGGTGGTGCCCATCATCGAGGCCGCATAGACGAACCCGCCGCACGCCGAGGTGATCAGCTTGATCCGCTCGGCGGACGAACTGGGCGCGACCAGGAACACCGGATCGAGCCCGCGGGCCGCAGCCTCCTCCAGCCACGGCCCGGCTTCCTCGGGCGTCAGGTCCGGGGTGATGAGCCCGCTGCCCCCGGCGTTCTGCAGGTCGCGAGCGAACGCGGCCACGCCGTGACGGTCGACGGGATTCCAGTAGGTCATGACCAGCACCGGGACGCCGGCCGCCGCGACCGCCTGCACGGTGTCCAGCACGTCGGACACGCGGGTTCCGGCCGCCAGCGCGCGGCGGGACGCCTCCTGGATGACCGGCCCGTCGATCAGCGGGTCGGAGTAGGGCAGGCCGATCTCCACGACGTCCGCGCCAGCCTGCGCCATCGCGGTAATGGCCGCGATCGCGCCCGGGACCGAGGGGAAGCCGGCGGGCAGGTACCCGACCAGCGCGGCCCGGCCCTGCGCGGCCGCCCGCTCGAAAGCCTGACCGACGGCGTTCATTTGCGCGCCTCCGGCACGACGCTCACCCGCGCGACGCTCACCCGAGGTGCCCGAACCACTGGGCGGCGATGTCCACGTCCTTGTCGCCCCGGCCGGAGAGGTTGACCAGCAGCACCGCGCCCGGGCCGAGTTCCGGCCCGACCTGCAGCGCCCCGGCCAGCGCGTGCGCGGACTCGATGGCCGGGATGATCCCCTCGGTCCGGCACAGCACCGAGAACGCGCTCATCGCCTCGGAATCGGTGATCGCCCGGTAGCTGGCCCGGCCGGTGTCGCGCAGCCAGGCGTGCTCGGGCCCCACCCCCGGGTAGTCGAGCCCGGCCGACACCGAGTGGGTCGCCAGCGTCTGCCCGTCGTCGTCTTGGAGCAGGTAGGTCCGCATCCCGTGGATCACCCCGGCGGAGCCGCCCACCAGAGCCGCGGCGTGGCGGCCGCTGGCCAGCCCGTCCCCCCCGGCCTCGCATCCGATCAGGCGCACGCCGTCGTCCGGGATGAAGGCATGGAACGCGCCGATGGCGTTCGACCCACCGCCGACACAGGCGATCACGGCGTCGGGGAGCCGTCCCGCGGCGGCCTGCACCTGCTCGCGGGCCTCGAGGCCGATGACTCGCTGGAAATCCCGGACCATGACCGGGTACGGATGCGGGCCCATCACCGAGCCGATGCAGTAATGCGTGGTCTCGACGGTGGTCACCCAGTCACGGAACGCCTCGTTGATGGCGTCCTTCAGGGCCTGGCTGCCGGTGGCGACCGGCACCACCTCGGCGCCGAGCATGCGCATCCGGGCCACGTTCAGCGCCTGCCGCCTGGTGTCCTCCTCGCCCATGTAGACCACGCAGTCCAGGCCGAGCAGGGCGCACGCGGTGGCGGTCGCCACGCCGTGCTGCCCGGCCCCGGTCTCGGCGATCACCCGGGTCTTCCCCATCCGGCGGGTGAGCAGCGCCTGGCCGATGACGTTGTTGATCTTGTGAGAACCGGTGTGGGCCAGGTCCTCGCGCTTCAGGAACACCCGGCCGCCGCCCGCCTCGGCGGCGAACCTGGGCACCTCGGTCAGCAGCGTGGGACGGCCCGCGTAGTCCCGCAGCAGCGCGGCCAGTTCGGCCTGGAAGGCGGGGTCGGCCTTGGCCGAGAAGTAGGCGGAGGTCAGCTC
>JASHUI010000783.1:0-14494 GCA_030040095.1 Streptosporangiaceae bacterium
ACACCCACGCCTACGCCGAGTCGAACGGGTTCCTCACGCTGCTCAGCGACGGCGAACGGCTGACCGGCGCCTATGCGGTCGGGCCCGAGGCCGGCGAGTGGCTGCAGCAAGCGACGCTGGCCATCCGGGCCCACGTCCCGGTCGAGGTGCTGAGCGACACGATCCAGCCCTTCCCGAGCTTCTCGGGGATCTACGACGCGGCGCTGATGTCGCTGCGGATGGAGATCGCGGGCATGCCGCCGCCCGCCCGGCCGGTAGCCGCTCAGACAGCGAGCCTGTCCCGGTAAGCCTCCAGCGGAGGAACCAGGCCAGGTCCAGGTGCCCGGGGCGAGCAAGCCTGGCCCGGCTGGCGTCTATTCCAGGACATCGCGGCGGAGTTCAGGAAAGACCTTCGACACCTTGCCGAGCAGGTAGTCGCCGTAGCTGCCGGTGAAGGCACGCAGGTCCTGGCCGTCCCACCGCCGCCGGCCGTCCTCGCCGACGACGGCGCGGCCGGGCAGCGGCGGCACCTCGGCGGCGAACCCCGGGTCCAGGAAGAACGGGAACGAGAGCCGGCCGCGGCCGCTCAGGTTGCGGACCCGGTGCGGCGTCGACCGATACCAGCCGCCGGTCAGCCGGTCGAGCATGTCGCCGATGTTGCAGACCAGCGTGCCGGGGATGGGCGGGGCGTCGATCCAGCCCTCGGGCGCGGCGATCTGCAGGCCGCCGCTGTCATCCTGGGCCAGCAGGGTCAGCAGCCCGTAGTCGGTGTGCTCGCCCACCCCCCAGCCGTCGTCCCGTGGCGGCGACGGCGGGTAGTGGAAGATCCGGAACAAGATCGTCGGGTCCGCGGTGTACCCGCTGGCGAAGTACCCGGCGTCCAGGCCGAGGCTCAGCGCCACGCCTCGTAGCACGGCCTGGCCCAGGCTGGTCAGCGTGTCGAGGTAGGACAGCACCAGCGTCCGCAGCTGGGGGACCTGGCGCGGGAACAGGTTGCGGCCGTGCAGCGGAATCTTGGCCAGCACCCTCGGGTCATCGCCGGGCAGCTCGGTGCCGAAGTACAGTCCCTCCTTCAGATCCGGCCGTCCGGAGGTCAGCTCGCCGCCCACCGGGAAATATCCCCGCCAGGCCCGGCCGCCGCGCGCCATGGCGATCTCCAGCTTGTCCGCCAGGGGCAGCGCGAAGAACTCGGCGCTGGCGGTGGTCAGCTGGTCCAGCAGCTCGGCGGGCACGCCGTGGCCGGTCACGTAGAAGAAGCCGCGGTCGCGGCAGGCGGCCTGAATCTGCTCCGCCACCGCGGTGGCCGCGCCGGCCGGCGCGCCGCCGGCCAGCGCGGCGACGTCGATGACCGGCAGCGCGGCTGAATCACCCGGGCCTGCCATGGATCTATCCTGCCCGATGCCTGATCGTGCCGCCGGGTCGGCGCGGGCGGGTCCCTGCCACCCGGTCGCCGGTGCCAGCCAGGACGCCTAGGGTGGGCGTCGTGCTCTCGTGGTGGCACCGCGACGTGATCGCGGCCGGCAAGCTGCCGCTGATGCTGTGCTTCGTTTCCTTCGTGGTCACGTTCGTGTCGACGCGGACGGTCACCCGGCTGATCCGTGACGGGCGCGGGCCGTTCCGCAATGTCACACTCGGCGGGACGCATGTTCACCACTCCGTGCCCGGCATCATCCTGCTGATAATCGGCGCCTTCACGGCGGTCGGCGGGCCCGGCACGATGGGCTGGCTCTCGTTCTCCGCGGTCACGGCCGGGACCGGGACGTCGCTCGTGCTGGACGAGTTCGCGCTGATCTTGCACTTGCAGGATGTCTACTGGAGCGGTGAGGGCCAGCTCTCGGTGGAGGCGGTCACCCTGGTCGCTGCCTGCCTGGGGCTGGCCCTGGTCGGGTTCAGCCCGGTGCGGGTGGCCGACGTCGACAGCGCTGAGCTCTCGCTGCGGATCAGCGCGACCGGCGTCCTGGTCATCGACGCTTGCCTGGCGCTGGTCTGCGTCCTCAAGGGCAAGTACCGGTCGGGGCTGTTCGGCCTGTTCCTGCCGCCGGTCGGGCTCATCGGGGCGGTGCGGCTGGCCCGGCCGAACTCGATCTGGGCGCGGCGCCGCTACCGCGGCCAGCGGCTGGAACGCGCCACCCGCCGGGCCGCGGACTTCGACCGCCGCTGGAAGCCGGTGCAGGCGGACTGGGAGGACTTCATCGGCGGCCGGCCGTCGCAGCCGAACCCGCCCAGTCCGTCACCGCAGCGCCCTTAGACACAAGCAGGGCGGCGGATTCACGCTGGCGGCCAGGGCCGGACCGGCCTGCCGATCTCCCACTCGTGCCCGAACGGATCGACGACCCGGCCGACACGCCAGCCGTGCTCGTCGCGCACGGGGGACTTCTCGGCGGCGCCGGCCTCTACCGCCCGCCGCAAGACGGCGCCGGGGTCTTCGGTTACCAGCAGCGTCCGGCCCGTCGCCCCGCCGATCGCGCGCGGGCTGAACCGCCCCCTGTCCGGCCCCGCCGCTGCCACCCAGAACCTCGCGTCGCCCACGGCGAGCTGGGCGACGATGTCGTCCCCCTCTCCTACTTGGTGCAGGACACGGGCACCGAACGCCCGCGTATAAAAGGCGACGGCTTCGCCGGCGCGCTCGACCCATAGCTCGGGCTGGATATTCGTCATCCGTCCACTGTCGCACCCCAGGCGATGGAGGCGGGGCGTGGCCGCCGCGCATACTGGAACTGCGGGTGACAGGGACTGGCAGGACCGGTCTGAGCAGACCGGGCTTGATGTGGATGGGGTGAGCGGAATGGCTTGGTCAGTCAGTAAGCCGCCCGGCACGCGGGTGTCCTGCGGGTGAGGCCGGCCGGGCCGTTGCGGCCGTTCGTGGCGAGCTTCGCGGGCTTCGATATGGCCGGCTGGCCGCCCGGCCGTCATCGTGGCCTGCCGGACGGGACCCTCGCGCTCGTGGTCAGCGTGGGCGCGCCGCTGATCGTGCGCCGGGCCGGCCATCCAGACGTGAAGGCCGCAGCCACTGTGGCCGGACTGCGGTCCAGCCCCGTCGATATCGTCCACGACGGCACCCAGCGCGGTGTCCAGCTCGCGCTGACCCCGCGCGGCGCACGGGCCCTGCTTGGGCTGCCGGCAGCGGCGCTCGCGCACGGCGTGTGGACGTTGGAGGACGTCATCGGGCGCCGTGCGCACGAACTGACCGACCGGCTCGCCGGCGCGCACGGCCCGGCCGGGCAAGCCCGGGTCCTGGACACCGTTCTGGCCGGGTGGGCAGACGACGCCGGCTACCCGGCAGCGGTCGACGCCTTCTGGCGCAGGCTTACCGGCTGCGCCGGCCGTGTCCCGGTCACCGGCATCGCCGATGACATCGGGCTCAGCCGCCGCCATATGAGCCAGCTCGTGCGCGCCGAAACCGGCCTGACCCCCAAGGTGGCCGCCCGGATCGTGCGCTTCGGCCAGGCCCGCAGCTACCTTCGCGCCGGCCGGACGGGCAGCCTGGCTGAGACGGCCGTGATGTGCGGCTACTTCGACCAGGCTCACCTGACCAACGACTGGAAGCAACTCGGCGGCTGCACACCGGGTGAGTGGATGTCGCAGGAACTCCCGTTTCTCCAAGACCAGCCGCCGGCCCGCGGCCGAGGCTGAGGGCTATGACACCTGCCTATGCCAACGTGACCACCGCGGTCACGCCCAGTTCAGCCGACCGTCCTCCGACCATCTGGCCAAGCGTCCCCTATCCCGACCCGCAGGCAGCGATCAACTTCCTGGTCGCGATCTTCGGCTTCGAGCCGACCGCCCTGATCCCGGGCGATGAGCGCGGCAGCTATGCCGAGATCGAGCTGCGCTGGCCGCACGGCAGCGGCGGCATCATCATCCGCACATGGGACCGCCCGGCGCCGAACTGGCTCTACGTTGTCACCCCGGACCCCGATGGCCTCTACCAGCGGGTCAAGGCGGCCGACCTGGAGATTACCCGGGAGATCCAGGACACCGACTACGGCAACCGTACCTTCACCGTCGTAGACCCGTGGTCGGTCAGCTGGAGCTTCGGGACCTACCCGGGCAGCTGACAGGTGCCGCGACTATTTCGTCAGGCCCGGGAGCAGTTCGCGCAACCGCACTCGTCTGCCGGTTTGCAGAACCGCGGTCCGGTATACCTTCGCCGCCGCGAACGCCACGAGGAATGTGCACGCCACGGTCACCGCGACGGACAGCAGGAACTGCCACCAGGTTGCCTGGCCGAACCCGACCAGGGCTGGCATGGCGAATGGCGCCGTGGGGGGCAGGTAAGCGAGCACCTTCACCAGCAGCGACGGGCTGCCTGAGCTGACACCGATGAGGGCGACGATGTAACCGAAGATGAGGGGCGCGCTCAGCGGCAAGGCCAGGCTCTGAACCTGGTCCTGACGCTCGGCCAGCGAGCCGGCGGCGGCGTACACCCAGCTGTAGAAGGCGTACCCGAGAACCAGCCAGACCAGCGTGGCCGCCACCACGAGGGGGGCGGCGCCGTGCACCACGCTCGACCCGACCGCCTCGCCCAGAACCAGCGCGAAAGCGACAAGGGCGACCGCCTGGGCAAGGGCGACGGCGCCGATCCCGATGACCTTGCCGGCCAGCAGCTGGATCGGCCGCACGGTGGCGAGCAGGACCTCCACCACCCGGCTCGATTTCTCTTCCATCACCCCCATGAGCGTCCACGTGAGGTACTGGGTGAGCACGACGAAGATGAGGATCACGCCGAGCAGCGCCGTCGCCTCCACGTTCGTGCGGGGCTTCGCGCCGGGCTGGAGGCTCTCGACCGGCAAGGGCTCAGCTCTGGCGACCGTGGCCGCCTGCCGCGGGGTCAAGCCTGCTCGGGCAAAGGCGTTCTGAGCACCGAAAGCCGCCGACACCGCCCGCACGTACCGGGCGCCCGCGGAGGTATCGGAAGCCGAGATGGGGTCCTTCACCAGGATCTTTCCCGTGCCATCCACCACCATGTCGAGCCGGCCGGCGCTGAGGGCCGCACGCGCCCGCGACAGGTCAGGCTCGCTAACGAGCTCCACGGACAGCCCCACGCTCCTGGCCAGGTCGTGCAGGTCGGTCCCGAGCGGCGCTGAACTGGCCACCACGCCTACCCGCTGACTGGTGCTCGCCTTGGCGTGCAGGGCGGGGATGAGCACGGCGGCCGCCACCACTCCGAACAGGATGACCGTCACTACCTGAAATACCCGGGCCCGCACCCGTTCACGGATCTCCCGTCCGGCCACCAGGCCCGTGTCGCCGAAGAGTTCCCAGCCCCGCAGCCGCGCCACGGCAGCGCCAGCCGGCGACCGGCCCCGTCTCCGGCGGCGCAAGCCGAGCCGCACGAGGGCCGCTACGGCGACGACGATAATGAGGAAAAGAGCCTTCATCGGCCCACCGCCTCCCGGAAGACCTCGGAAAGGCGGCGGCGTTCGAAGACGAACGTCGTGACGCGGCCGGATGACCGTGCCGCGTCCAGCACCACGTCGCTGTCGGCGGCGTCGTCCAGCACGAGCCTGACCTCACCGCCGTCCACCTCCGACACCGCGACACCCGGGATGGCACGCGCCCACGCTCCTTGACGGTCTCCCTCCACCCGGACCGCCAGCCGCCGGGCCCCGCCGGCCGCCAGCTCGTCGACGGTCCCGCTCGCCACCAGCCGGCCGTGGTCGATGATGGCCACCGACTCACACAGGTCCTCGACCAGGTCGAGCTGGTGGCTGGAGAACAGCACGCAGCACCCTGAGTGCGCCCGCTCCAGCAAGACCTCGCCGATGGCCTCTATGCCGGCCGGGTCCAGGCCGGCCAAGGGCTCGTCGAGCACCAGCGCCTCAGGGTCGTGAACGAGCGCGGCCGCCAATTGCACCCGCTGCTGGTTGCCGTGCGACAGCGCCCCGACCTTGCTCGTGGCCCGGTCCCCCACCGCAAGGCGCTCGAGCCACCGGGTGGTGGCGGAGGCGGCAGCGGACACGTCCATCCCATGCAGCCGGCCGATGTACTGCACCTGCTCGGCCACCAGCATGTTCGGATACAGGCCCCGTTCCTCCGGCATGTAGCCGAAACGGCGCCGTTCGGCGGACCCGACCGGGGCACCGTCCCATCGCACCGAGCCTGCGTCGAGGTCGGTCAAGCCGAAGATGGCCCGCATGGTGGTGGTCTTGCCGGCGCCGTTCGGGCCCAGGAACCCGACCACCTGTCCCGCCGGGACGCTGAAGCTCAGATGATCAAGTGCCGCCACGTTGCCGAACCGACGGCTCAAGTTGTCGAGCTCTAGCAGAGCGGCCACGTCACCAGCCTGACCTGTAGGTTCACACGCGCGGATCGGCCGACTGAGGCGATCCCGATAGGGCGGCGCCTTGGACGTTCAATGCACTGAGTCTCGGATGGCGTTCCCGACGCAGCTGCGGCGACGTGCTCGGCGTGGTCAGCGTCGCCGACGCGGTCGGTGTCGGGTCCGGGGCCGGGTCCGGCGTCGGAGTCGGAGTCGGGGTCGGCGTGGGGGTCGGCGCCGGGGTCGGCGCCGGCGTGGTCGGCTGCGGTGACGGTGACGCCCGCGGCGGAGGGGACGAGGAGTGGGAGGGCGCGGGCCGCGGTGCGGTCGGCTGCGACGCGGGCGACGAGGGCAAGGGGTTGCCTTGCTGCGGCGAGGGCGAGCTGCTGGGGCTCGGGGACGGCGAGTGCTTGCCCGGTGACGGAGTGTTGGCGGACACATCGGTCTTCCCCGGCTGCGGGGCCGCGCGCGATGTGCTGTGCGTTCCGGCCGCCGGCGGCAATCCGCCCTGGGCATTGAAATGCTCATCGACGAGAACCGCCCCGGCGCCGAGCAGCACCACGGCCAGCGCGGCCGCGGCCGCGGCGACTGCGTACCTGCCTCGCCGCCGGACTGTCCGCGGACCAGCTCGCCCTGGGTAGCCGTCGGGGCCGAACGGCCCCAGCCCCTCAATGACCTCGGCGCGGTAGGCCTCCGCTTCCGCGGACCGCTCGGACAGGAGCCAGAGCAGCCGCTGACGCTCGTCGGGCGCGTGCCTGGCCGCCGGCAGCAGCCCGAGGACCACCTCCGACCCCGGGTTGAGCTGGCCCCGCTTGGTGCAGACCCCACAGCGCCGGGCGTGCTCCTTCATCCACCCCGGCACGACCCGGGTCAGGTCACCGTTCAGACTGCTCAGATAGCCAGCCGCGGTCTCGCAGTACCACGACCGCCCGCGACGGCCCGCCAGCAGCAGGTCCCATGATGCCTCGAACCGGTCGCCGCTGCTCTGCGCCAGGGTGCGCGCCCGGTCGCGCGGCATGCCGAGCACGTCCGCGAGCTCGGTGGCGTCCAGCCCGTGCCGGATACTCAGTTCCGCGACTTCGCGATCCGGGGGGTTCATCTCGGCCAGCGCCGCCCAGGCGGTCGACAGCAGGTCAGACCGCCAGGCAGTGCCGCCGAGCCGGTCCCAGTCCCGGTCGCTGATCTCGTCGAGATAGGCGGGCTCGGCTCCGGCCCGCAGCCGTTGCCGGCAGCCACAGCGGGCGATGGCCAACAGCCACGGCCGCAGCCGGGCCGTATTGTGCAGCAGCGAAGCCTTGGCCGCCGCGACCACGAAGGTGGCTTCCACGACCTCGGCCGTATCTGCTACGTCGCCAAGCTGCGACTGACAGTAGTCGTAGAGCTCTTGTCCGTGCCTATCGAAGGCTGCGCCGACCGCCCCAAGATCGCCTTGGGCGATCGCCGTCGCTATCGGACGATGCCACACACCGAATACCATAGATGGTTGGTTTGTCACATAGTACGAAGATGACACGATAACTACCTGCGGCGGCGCGGCCGGTCAGGCTGCCGCGAGCTGCCCCGGCCGTCACCGGCCCTTCACCGAGGGCAGGGCGAGGGCGAGGGCGAACCGGCCGTCGAGGAACATCAGGCCGCGCCGCTGGAGGTCGGCGAAGATTTCCTGGATGTCGTCGGCGGGCAGGCGCAGGCCCAGTCGCTCCCGTACGGCGGCGGCCGTGGTGGGGCGGTCGGTGCAGGCCAGATACAGGTCGGCGAGGGTGTCCTCGAACGTGTACGTGCCCGCGTTCCCGGCCTGCCTCTGGTCGGCGATCTGGACGAAGTGCGGCGCGGACCAGAAGGTCAGCGACGGCCGCGGGCCGTCCCGCCAAGCCTGGGCCCACGCGCTCACGGCCTGGCCGAGCGCCGCATAGCTGCTCTCCGGCACGCTGCCGTCCGCGCGGTAGTCGAAGAAGTACGCCACCTTTCCGAGATCGATGTCCGCCGGGTAGACGTAGCGATAGCTGCGCTCGGGCGTTACCCCGCCGAACCGGCGTATTCCCGGGTCGCTGAACAGCGGGCTGAACCTTTCCAGCCAGATCCGCCCGGCGCTCGACGGCGGTTGCAGGTGCAGCAGGTGCGGACAGGCGGCCGTTTGCTCGGCATAGTCCGGCTCCGTCTCGCCAGGGAAGCCCCACAACAGGTTCCACCCGACGTCGATGTCGTAGTACCGGGCCCAGCGCAGCAGGTTCACGTTCTGGGCGGCGCGGATTCCCTTGCGCATGAGATCCAGCACATGGGAGCTGAGCGACTCTATGCCGGGCTGGAGACGGGTGACGCCGGCCCGGGCCAGCAGCTTCAGCTGCTCCCGTCTCAGGTTCGCCTTGGCCTCGTAGAAGAGCTCGTAGCCGACGTCGCTGTCCACCAGGACCGGGAACAGATCCTTCAGGTACCGCGGGTCGACGATGTTGTCGACCGCCTCGAAGTAGCGGCTGCGGTACCTGCGCGCCTGGTGGGCCAGCTCATCGAGGACCCGCTGCGGCGACTTCGACCTGAACCGCATCGCGGTTCCGTTCAGGCCGCAGAACGTGCAGTGGTGTTTCGCCCCCCACCAGCAACCCCGGGCTGTCTCTATCGGCAGCCACACCTTGCGGTGGCCGGGGGGCAGCAGCCCCATCTGCTCGGCCCGGGTGAAGTATTCCTCATAGTCGGGGTCCGGCAGGACGTCGAGATCGCCCTGCGGCGGCGCTGCGGGCGTGAACACCACCTGGCCGTCCCGCCGCGTGGCGACGCCGGGAACCAGGCCAGGATCGCCGCCCTCGGCCAGCGCCGCCAGCAGGCGGGGGAAGGCCTCATCGCCTTCGCCGATGACCGCGGCGTCGATGCAGCCGACGGTACGCACGAGTTCCAGGCCCATCTCGCCGTCGAAGTTGGCGCCGCCAAAGACCGTGAAGATCCCGGGATAGCGCTGTTTCAGCCGTCTGGCCAGCGCGAACGACGCCGTGTTCTGCTGATATGTCGAGCTGAACCCGACGACCGACGCCTCCTGCCAGACAGCGGAGTCCACGAGGGCATCCAGATAGGCCGGGATGTCGCGGCGGCGAATCCTGGCCAGCTGATTCTTCAGTTCCTGCGGTGATTCAGCGAGGTAGGAGAGCTCACCGGCCAGGTCGTCGAGCATGCGCCCGTCGGGATCGGGCGCGCTGTCCGGGAACGCTTCCGGCGAGAACAGCCACTCCCCCACCTGGTGACCCCGGTGCTCGGAGAGCCGCTGGTAATGGTCGGGGCCTATGCGCGCAGCTAAATCGAGGCTGGCATGAAAGGTCCGCGCCGGAAAGCCGTGCCGGTCGGCCACGGCTTTGAGTAGTCCGAGCTGGATGGAAGGACGGCCGGCGTCTATAAACGGCATGCAGACCAGGATGACCGATCCCGCGCGGCGCCGGCTTTGAAACGGCGCGCGCGAAAACTCTGCGCTCACCGTTGATGAGGCAGGCTCAGCGGTTGCCAATCCTCGCGGCCTCAAAGTGGAACTCGTCGTCAGAGCCAGGCACGAAAGACTGGACAATCTGCTCGCGAAGTTCCGCCAGGGTGGCATCGTCGGGCAGGCCCGATGACGAAGGCTGGCAGGCATGCTCTGAGGCCACGGCCAGAATGGCCAGCAAGAGATGCTGCTCCCGGTCGCTCAATTGGGAGCTGAGCGTGCTGAGCTTTGCTACCAGACCTTCGATGTCGCTTCGGCTGAACCGTAGCTCTGCCATGAATGACCTCCGGGCAACCTCGCTCTGCACCTGGTGGACTCGTCCGGACGCCGGCAATGGTCGGGCGGCGGCCTAACCTCGCTATCTCAGCGTGCCCCACCGGCCGGTGTCAAGATGGTCTGCCGCGTTCCACAAGCTTCGCAAGCTTCGTCCGCACTCCCTCGGCGTCGGGATGTCCTAGGTCGTCCAGAACGGCCAGCGCGTTGCGCCATGCAGCGCCAGCCGACTCGGCGTCGCCCGCGGCGAGGTAGGTGTCGCCCAGGCAGGCCAGCGTATCTGTCTCGGCATAACGGTCCCCGAATTCCCGGTACAGCTCCAGCGCCTGGCGGTAATGTGCGGCCGCCTCCTCGTGACGGCCGAGGAGGAGATAGGCGGCCCCGATGCTGTCCAGCGTGTCCGCCTGGTTGAACGTGTCGTCGTTCTGCCTTTGCAGGACCAGGGCACGTTGCAGGTGCGCCAGCCCTTCCTCGGGGTCGCCCAGCTTGACGTGAAACCAGCCAACGGCGTTCAGGGCCCGGCCCTCTCCGGTTCGCTGGCCG
Source organism: Streptosporangiaceae bacterium (assembly GCA_030040095.1). GTDB lineage: Bacteria > Actinomycetota > Actinomycetes > Streptosporangiales > Streptosporangiaceae > JASHPR01. The sequence goes on from JASHUI010000783.1 coordinate 10,515, forward strand.
GCCGCGCGGAACAGCGCCAGGGACCGCTCCGCGTGCTCCAGCGCCAGCGCGTAGTCGCGCTTATCGAAAGCCCGGGCCAGGCGCCGGTGCGTCTCGGCCTGGCCGGTCTTGTCGCCGAGTTCCTCATAGAGCTGGAGGGCTTGCGCCAGATGCGACTGGGCCTCGTCGTGCCGCTTGAGGGAAATGCAGGCGTAGGCGAGACAGCTGTGGCTGACCGCCTGCCCCCGCAGGTCATCGATCCGCTCGGCGGCGGCCAGGGCCAGCCGCAGGTAGGTGACCGCGTCGTGCCAGTGCCACCGACGGTCGAAGTACGACGCGAGCGTCCAGGCCAGCTGCCAGGTGTGGACGTCGAACCCTTGGGCTGCCGCCTGGCGCAGCGCGATGAGCAGGTTCTGGTACTCGGTGTCGAACCAGCCCAGTGCCTTCCGGTGGTCGGCGAGCCGCTGCAGCGCCGCTCCCGGCGTGGCCGGGGCCAGGGCGATCGTGTCCTCGCGGCCCGGCCGGAGCAGTTCGTCCCCTCGGTAGGCGGTGTGCAGGTAGTGATCCAGCATCCGGCGCATCGCCGCGCGCTTATCCACGGCCGGATCGTGCGCGTCGGCCAGCTCCCTGGCGTACGCGCGCAGCAGGTCATGGAACGCGAACCGGCCGTGCCCGACCTCGGTGAGCAGGTGCGCCCGGGCCAGCTCCGCGAGCAGCCCGCGCGCCCCGGACAGCCCCTCGGCGGCCAGGCTGGCCGCCGCGCTCACCCCGATATCCGGGCCCGCGTGCAGGCTCAGCAGCCGGAAGAACCGGGCCGCGGCCGGGCTGAGCGCGTTATAAGACCAGGAGAACACGGCCCTGACGTTGGTCTGGCTTTCCCCGCCGTTGAGGGCGTCGAGGCCGCCGCGGCTCTCGTAGAGTTCCTCGGCCACCCCGGCCAGCAGCAGCCGGGGACTGGCCGCGGCGCGGGCGGCGACCACGCTCAGGGCCAGCGGCAGCCCGGCGCAGACGTCGATGATCTCGCCGACGGCGCCGGGCTCCGCCGTGACCCGTCCCAGGCCCAGCCGCCGGGCGAGCAGCTGCCGTGCCTCGTGCGGCGACAGCACATCAAGGCAGACCGAGTGGGCGCCGTCCGCGGCGGCCAGGTCAATGAGCTGGTTGCGGCTGGTCACCACCACCAGGCAGCCCGGCGACCCGGGCAGCAGCGGCCGCACGTGCGCGCCATCCCGGGCATTGTCCAGGACGATCAGCACCCGCAGCGAGGCCAGCAGACTCCGGCAGAGCGCACCCTGGGCCTCCAGATCGAACGGGATCCGGTCCGGCGGCACCTCGAAGGCGTCCAGGAAACCTCGTATCGCATCCCCCGGTTTCATCACCGACCCGGCCGGCCCGAATCCCCGCATGTTCACATAGAGCTGCCCGTCAGGGAACTGGCCGCGGATCTGGTGGCTCCAGTGCACCGCGAGCGCGGACTTGCCCACGCCGGCCATTCCGGTGATGGCTGCGATCACGACCGGGCCCGCCGCCGCGCCTTGTTCATCGGGCAGCAGCGCGTTCAGCACGCTGAGCTCGGCCTCCCGCCCGCTGAAGTCCGGGATGCTGTGGGGCAGCTGGGCCGGCACCGGCCTGTGGTAGGCGCGTTCGGCGCTGCCGCCGATCGTGATCTCGGCGGGGATCTGGCCCAGCTCGGGGTCGGCAGAAAGGATTTGCTGATGCAGCCGCTGCAGCGGGGCGGCCGGCTCCACGCCGAGTTCCTCTTGCAGGAGGCGGCGGGCGTCCCGGAAGGTGGCCAGGGCATCGGCCTGACGTCCCGCCCGGTAGAGCGCCAGCATGAGCAGGCCGTGCAGCCGTTCCCGCAGCGGATGCTCGGCCACCAGGCCGCGAAGCTCCGCGACCACGTCGCCGTGCCGGCCGAGTGCCAGGTCCAGTCCCACCCGCTCCTCGATCACGCTGATGTATGACTCGGCCAGCCGGTCACGCTGCGCGTCCAGCAAGGGGCTGGACAGGCCATGACAGAAGGGCCCTCGCCACAGAGCCAGCGCCGCGTGCAGCGCCTCGGCCGCCCCGCGCAGATCGCCGGCGTCGCGGGCCGCTCGCGACCGGCTCAGCTCGCTCTCGAACACCCCGAGATCCAGGGCGCCGCCCGGCAGCGTCAGCTGGTACCCGGCATCCGTCCAGATCAGCCGGATCGGCCATTCCGCGCCGGGCCCGCAGGGGCCTAGCGCCCGGCGCAGCCCGGACACATGCCGCTGCACCAGGTTCACCGCGCGGGCCGGCGGATCCGTCCCCCAGACGGCGCTGATCACCTGCTCGCGGGCGATGGGGCGGCATGCCTGCAGCAAGAGCACCACCAGGACAACCCGCTGCTGGAGCGGCCCGAGGTCGACGGGATTCTCGCCTCGCCAGGCGCGCAGCGGGCCTAGTACCTCAAACCTCGGCACTGGACCGGATTGGTCATCCATGCCCACTTCCCCGCTCAGGCCTTGCCACAAATTTAGCCTGTGCGGCCGAGAATGTTGAGCAGGTTCTTCGCCAGGTGCGTCGGGTGGGCGTACGTGCGGGTGGTCTGCTACCCGGCGAGCACGGCGGCGGCGCCGCGAATGACGCGGATCGCGAGCCGGCTACGTCGCCGCGGCGCCGGCGGGCCAGAGCCGGAGCCGGCGCAGGGCGGGGCCCGCCATCGCGGTCGTGATCAGGGCCGTCATGACCAGGACGGTGAACGCGCTGCCGTCGATCAGCCGCGCGCTGAGGCCGACGCTGATCACGACGATATCGGTGACGCCGCGCGCGTTCATCAGGGCGGCCAGGCCGAGCGCGGACCGGCGGGGCATGCCGCCGGCCGAGGCCACGATCGCGGTGCCGCCGAGCTTGCCGACGATCGCGACCAGCAGCAGCGCCGTGCCGCCGGCCAGCACGGCGGGCCGGGCCACGGCCTGCCACACACTGACCTGCAGGCCGATCGACACGAAGAAGACCGGCAGCAGGATCGCCCGGTTCAGCGCGCCGAGCTGCGTGGTCACCGGGCGGAGCAGCCGGGTGTCGCGGGGCAGGACCAGGCCGGCCAGGAAGCCGCCGAAGATGTCGTGAATCCCGATCCGGTCGGTGACGGCGGCCAGGCCGAAGATGAGCCCGACCACCAGCATGAGGCGCAGCGAGCCGGGCAGCGCAGTCCCCGCGAAGCGGCCGGTCAGGGCGGCCAGCAGCGGCCGGGCCACGATGAGCACCGCGCACAGCGCGGCGGTCAGGGCCAGCTCCCGGAGCACGGCCCACGGCCCCTGCGCCCTGGCCATCGCGAGCACGACGGCCAGGGCGCACCAGGCGAGAACGTCGCAGACCGCGGCGCACAGCAGGGCCATCGAGCCGAGGCGGGTATCCCCGAGCCCGCCGTCGCGCACGATCCTGGCCAGCACGGGGAAGGCGGTCACGCTGAGCGCGGTGCCGACGAAGGCCGCATACGGCAGGACGCCCGCGCCGCGCCCGGCGAAGGTGGCGTACAGCGGCAGGGCCGCCACGACGCCGAGCGCGAACGGGACCGTCATCATGGCCTGGCTGGCCGCGCCGATCACCGTGCCATGCCGCCGCAGCATGTCCCGGTCCACTTCGAGGCCGACCGAGAACATGAAGATCACCAGGCCGGCCTGCGCGAGCAGGTTCACGTCGGGCATCACGGCGGCCGGGAGCAGAGCCTGGATGAGCGCGGGCGCGAGCGTCTTGAGCGCCGTCGGGCCCAGGATCAGCCCGGCCCCGATCTCGCCGAGCACGGCGGGCTGCCCGGCCCGGCTCGCGAGCGCGCCGCACGCCCTGGCCAGCAGGGCGATGACGGCCACCGCGACGAAGAGTCGCCACAGCAGCAGGATGGGCGACGGCGCCGCCGGCGCCGTCGCCGAGGCGAGGGCGTGCGCGGCCGGGCGCGCCGGGGCCAGCCAGCCGGTGGCGGCCGCCACGGCCAGCAGGCCTGCCGCGGCGGCGGTGAGCGCCGCGGCGGCCGTGATCCCCCGGGC
>JASHUI010000784.1:0-7783 GCA_030040095.1 Streptosporangiaceae bacterium
CGTCTCGTCGTTCGAGCGGTTCCTGGAGCGGTTCGTCCGCGAGATGGTGCCGCTGCAGACCTGACTACAGGGTCGCGCCGGCCGATACCCGCACGACGTCAATCCTTGCGGCCCGTCACGGCCAGGCTGGCGCCGATGCCGATCATCACCAGGCCGCCGGCGCCGCCGATCAGCTCGAGCCGGCGCGGAGAGCGGGCCAGCCAGCCGCGGGCGGTGCCCGCGGCGAGCGCCCAGGTGCCGTCCGAGATCACCGCGATGCCGAAGAAGATCGCCCCGAGCAGCAGCATCTGCAGCTGCACGTGGCCAGCCGCGCGGTCGACGAACTGCGGCAGCACCGCCGCGAAGAACACGATCACCTTGGGGTTGGTCACGCCGACGAGGACGCCGTCCCGCAGGACCCGCAGTGGCGTCTTCCGCTCCACCGTGGCACCGAGCGCCTCGGTCAGCGACCGGCGGTGCCGCACCGCCTGCACGCCCAGGTAGATCAGGTAGGCCGCGCCCGCCAGCTTGATCACGGTGAACACGGCCACCGACCGCTCCACCAGGATCCCGATGCCGAACGCGACGGCGGCCACCTGCGCGTACACGCCGATCTGGCCGCCCAGGGCGGTGCAGACCCCCGCGGCCCGGCCCAGTTGCAGCGAGCGGCTGATCACGAACAGCACGTTCGGGCCCGGCACCACAATCAGCGCGAAGGACAGCAACGCGAATGCCAGCAGATGTCCGGTCGGAAGCACGTCCCGAGAGTATCGACCTGTCCCAGCGTCAGCGACCGATAATCGGCCGCTGCTCATTTGGGCAGGTTGCCGATGAGGGCGTGCCGCGTCGAGTGGAGCAGTCCGCCTGAGGCCCGGAAGAGGCTCAGGCCCTTCAACTCGGCGCCGCTGGGCACCGTGCCGGTCCAGGCGGTAGCCACCATGTCGCCGTCCACGACCAGCGCGTCGATGACATAGGTCGGCACCCCGCCGACCATCTTGATCGCATTCTCATAGTCGTCGCGCGCGCCGTCAGGTCCGCGTCCGGGCGGAGTGTGGCCGTAGTCGACATAGTCGGGCGCGACGACCCCGTCGAAATCCTGCGGCCGGGCATTGGTGTAGCAGTCGAAGAACTCGCGCACCACATCTTCCGGACTCAGTTGCTCGCTCAACGTGCGTCCCCCCTGACCTTGTGTGAACGATTAACCGCTGGGCAGTCTACGGGAGCCGCCGCTGCTGAGGGTGCTGCCGGTGCCGGCGGGCTGCGCCACCGCGGGCACCCGGCGAGGCCGCCAGGCAAGTCGGCCCTTGCGCCTGCTGACCGCCACACCGGCCAGGCATACCGCCCCTCCGACCAAGCTGAGCCAGGCTGGCGTCTGGCCCAGGAACACCCAGGACAGGAGAATCGTGACCACCGGAACGATGTAGGTAGTCATCCCCATCTTCCCCGCCGTGGTCCGGGCCAATGCGTAGGCCCACGTGGTGAAGGCCAGCGCGGTCGGGAACAGGCCCAGATACACCACCCATAGCGTGGCCGGTACCGGCGCTGAAGACACCTGGCTGACCAGCTGTCCCGCGAACGGCAGGCACGCCACAGCGCCCACAGCGCAGCCAAACGTGGTCACCTGAAGCGCCGACGCGTGCCGCAAGGCTGGCTTCTGGCCCACCACTCCACCTGCGTAAAATACGGCGGCCGCCACGCACAACAGCACGCCGATGACCGATGCCCGGCCGCCGCTGGACATCGAGACTCCGACCACAACCGCGCCGGCGAACGCCACGACGAGCCCGGCCACCAGACGGTTCGGCAGACCCTCGCCCAGCAGCCAACTGCCGAGCAGCACTATCAGGATCGGGCCGATGTTGACAAGCATTGCCGCAGTGCCCGCGTCCACTTTGTGCTCACCCCAGTTCAGCGCCACCATGTAGGCGCCGAACCACAGCAGCCCGGACACCAGGATGCCGGGCCACGCCGCGCGCGGCGGCCACCCCTGGTGGCGTACCACGCACACGATTCCCAGGGCCAGCGCCCCGACCAGCAGCCGGCCCAGGGCGAGTGCTCCCGGGGCGAAGTCATGCCCGGTGCTGCGGATAGCGACGAATGCCGACGCCCACAGCACCACGGTCACGCCCGCCGCCGCGATCGCCAGCCATCTGGTGCGATCGGCCGTCGCGGTTTTCTGGTTCATGTGATCTCCGTTGCCCGTCATGCCCTGTAGACGTGCTGCCGGCGAGTTACGTGAGGCCTGATCTCGCCCGCGGGCCAAAGAATTCTCACCGCCGTCGCGGCGGCGAGAAGCGCAGCCGGCGCGGGAGAATGCTCCGGCTGTCATCCGGCGATCGTCGGCAGGTCGACGGCTCTCGTCAGCGTGGCTGCTTGGCCGCCGGGCTGCCCCCGGGATGGAACACGCCGAGCACCACGAGGTCGGCGGGGCCGGTGTTCTCCAGGCAATGCGGAAGTCCCGGCGGCAGGTGCAGCTGGGCCCCCGGCGCCAGCGGCCGGTCCCCGCCGCGCACGTGAGCCACACCACAGCCCTCGAGCACGAGCACCAGCTCGTCGTAGGGGTGGCTGTGCTCAGGCGCCCGCCCCGGCGGTATCTCGCCGACGAACTGCGTCGCCGCTTCGCAGCCGCGCCCGGGACCGAGCAGGACCCGGAACCGGCGATCGCCGGTCCGTTCGATCTCGCAGTCCCGCAACTCGGCCAGGCGCGGTGGCCCGGCCGTCCCCGGTCCTTCCGCCGGCAGCGCGACCGCGTCCAGCCTGATCTCGGCGTCCGGGTCGGCCCGCAGCCGGTAGCGGACGCCCGGAGGCAGCCACGCCCCGGTCTGCTGGCCTACCGGCGCTCCGCGATACTCGCCGGCATCCAGCAGGCCGCCGCCGGAGATCACGTACCACAGCTCGCCGCCGGATCCGGCGACGCCCTCGAACGTCGATCGCGGTGCCACGGTGATCAGCCGCCGGGCCAGGCCCGCGCTCGCCCCGGCCGCGGCCATCGTTACCGCGCCGCCCGGTTGAGCGAGCCCGAATGCCGGGCCACCAGCGAGGCGAGCGCCTCGTTGAGCCGGTCCACCTCGTCCAGGGTGTTGTAGTGCGCCAGGCCGATACGCAACGCCTCTCCCCAGGCGATCCGCTCGTGCAGTCCCGGCGCGTAGTAGCTGTCGCCGCTCCACACCCCGAACCCCCGCTCGGCCAGCTCGACCGACAGCGCGGCCGACGACACGCCGGGGAAGTTGACCAGGAACGTCGGGACCCGGCCCGCCATGCCGGGCAGCCCGTAGAGCCGGTGCCCGGCCGGAAGCCCGGCCAGGAGGCGCTCGCCGAGCTGGCGCTCCCAGGCGCCGAGCCCCGCCGGCCCGCCCAGGCTGTCGGTGTAGGCCAGCGCCGCGGTCAGCCCGGCGAGCAGCTCGTACTGCATGGTGCCGGTCTCGAACCGGTGGCCGACCGGCTGCATCGGCGCGGGCCTTGGCTTGTAGGGGCGCCACGACTCGAGCAGGTCACGCCGCCCGTAGGCGATGCCCAGGTGGGGACCGCAGAACTTGTACGCCGAGCACAGCAGCACGTCGGCGCCCGCGGCCCTGGCGTCGATCGGCTCGTGCGGTGCGTACTGCACCGCGTCAATCCAGGCCAGCGCGCCCGCCTGGTGCGCGAGATCGGACACCTCGCGGGCGCTGACCGTGGTGCCCACCGCGTTCGACGCCCATGGGAAGGCCACGACCTTGGTCCGCGGGCCCAGCTGCCGTTCCAGGTCGGACAGGTCGAGGGAGGTGTCGGGGCGGACGTCCACCAGGCGGACTACCAGCCCGTTGTCGCGGGCCAGCTCCAGCCACGGCGCCACGTTGGCGTCGTGGTCGAGCCTGGTCACCAGGATCTCGTCCCCGGGCTGCATGGTCCGGCCGAGCGTGCGGGACAGCGTGAAATTGAGGGCGGTCATGCTCCCGCCGAAGATGACCTCGTCCGGATCGCAGCCCAGGAACCGGGCCGTGGCCGTCCGCGCCTCATCGACCACGGCCTCGATGCGCCGACTGGTCGCGTACGGGGCTCCGGTATTGCCGCTCGCCTCCCGGTAGACCCGGGCGACGGCCTCGCCGACCTCGTCCGGGGTCTGCGTGCCGCCCGGGGCGTCGAGGAAGACGAACCCCTCGCGCAGCGAGCTGAACCTGGCCCGGACCCCGGCGATGTCGAAGGACGTCACGCTGGCTTCACCTCAACCCTCCTGGCCGGCAGGGCGGCCTTCCAGGATCCGGACACGGCCAGCACGACCGCCGCCGCCACGCAGCCGAGCAGCACCACCGGGATCCAGATATTCCAGTCTGCATTGGCGAACGTCCGCAGCCAGCCGGGGGGCGGCTGGTAGGGGCTCCCCCCGGGCATCATCCCGAACGCGGCCGCCGCCAGCTGCACGATCACCACGTAGTCCAGCCGCGACGAGACGTACAGCGCGAGCAGCGGGATGACCATCGCGTCGTACCAGGGCAGGGCGTAGAACCACAGCAGCAGGAAGGAGATCCCGACCGCCAGCGCCGGCTGGATCGCGGGCAGGTCCGGCACCGCGTCGGGCAGCCGGACCAGCAGCAGCAGCGCGAGAGCCGCGCAGGCCAGCATCACGACCAGGGCCAGGTGCGCCGGAAACTCGTGCCGCAGCGGCCCGGAGAACAGCTGGTAGAAGTTGAACCGGGTCGCCTTGTCGCCGCGGGACAGCAGCGCGTGAATGCTCGGGCTGCCCAGCGACAGGTAGGGCAGCACGACCACCACGCCCAGGCTGGCGCAGCCCGCGAGCAGCGCCGCGGCCGACCGCCGCAGCGCCCAGGCCAGGGCCAGCCCGAGGATGATGTAGTAGAGCAAGAGGTCGGCGGCCACTCCGACGAGCACGCCTGCGGCCACGGCCCGGAGCACCCCGAGACTTTGCGTTCCAGATTCTGGTCTTCGGCGGATGCGGAGCATGGCCAGCCCGAAGAAGGCGGCGGCCGTGGCCATGCCCTGCAGGTGCCCGCTGGCGACGATTCCCCACAGCAGCAGCGGGTTCAGGGACCAGAGCAGGTGCGCGCGGGCCCGCCGGGCCGGGTCGGACCGGAGCATGCGGTCCAGGCCGATCACCACGCCGGCGAAGACGATCGCGTTCCACACCTTCAGCCAGAAGACGATCTGCGGCCCGGACGTGCCGCCAAGCTCGGCGGCGGCCGTCTCCTCCATGGTGGCCAGCGGGCCGTAGACCGAGCCGTGACGCTTCCAGAGCAGCGGGGCCAGCTTGCCGATCGGATCGCCGGTCCGCTCCAGCATGTCGGGGGTCATCACATAGGGGTTGTGGCCGGTCGCCTCGATCCGGCCGAACGTGGCGTAACTGAGCGCGTCCGTGGACCCGGACGGCGGGAGCACGGCGAACAGGGCGACCACGATCAGGGCGGCCACCATCAGCGCCCGGGCCGGGAACCGCGCGCCGCGGGCCACGGCGGCCAGCCCGGCCATCACGCCGGCGGCGCCGAGGACGACCGCGATCCAGAGCGCGGCGTCGGTGGCGGCCACCGGGAGCCGGCCGACAAGCTCCAGCATCGGCGGCCCGGACTGCCAGGGAGGCGGCGGGATCGCCGGGCTGTACTTGACGGCCGAGGCCACGATCATGATCAGGATCGAGCCGCCGATCCCGATGGCCGCGACACAGCTGAGGACCCGGGTCAGGCCGTCCGCGGCGGGCGTGGTCGGCGGCTCGGGGCGGGGCGACGAGCCAGTGCCCATGGCAGTGCTCGTTGCGGAACTCACCGTGTCTGCCCGTCCCGGTTACTGGTCTGTGGCTGATGGCCGCGTTTCGCCACCAGTGCCCCATCGCGGATGGCTGGCAACACAGTACCCGAATCGTGCCTTCTGGCCGGGCCGGACCAGGCGCGTTCTGGCCGGGCCGGACCAGGGGCATGGCCGGGCCGGCGCCCTCAGCGTTCTGGCGCGGCTCCGGCCGTGAGCACGGGGGCCTCGGGCTCGCGGGCGGCCGGCCGCAGGCCGATGTTCCAGGCTCCGGTGACGCAGAGCCAGACCAGGTAGGCCAGGAAGCAGAACAGGACGAGCGGCATCAGCCGGAAGGAGCTGAGGAACGCGAGCCGGTCCAGCCAGTGCGGGCGTATCGCCTCGACCGTCCCCGGCATGAGCGCGACCGTGCCGGCGGTCAACTGCCCGACGACCGCCCAGTCGAGCCGCGAGGCGGAGTACACCGCGAGGACGCCGATGGCCATCGTGTTGTACCAGGGCAGCTGGTAGTACCAGATGAACAGCCACGCGATCGTGATGGCCAGCGCGGGCTGGACGGCGGGCATCCGCGGCACCGCGTCCGGCAGGCGCCACAGCATGAGCGCGGCCAGGATCAGGAACCCGATGCCGACCAGGGCCGAGGTCAGCGGCGGCAGCTGATGCCGGAACGTGACCGAGATCAGCTGGTAGAAGGTGTCCGCGCCGACCTTGCCCTGGCGGCGGGCCAGTGTCCGGAAAATGGGCCAGCCCACCCACAGGTAGGCGGGCACCAGCGTGGCGCACACCCCGGCCGCGGCGGCCCCGAGCGCCGCCCAGGACCGGCGCAGCGCCCAGCCCAGCGCGAGCCCGAACAGCAAGTAGGTCAGCATGAAGTCGGCCGCGATGCCGACAAGCAGTCCTGCGGCCAGCGCCCGGATCACCCGGCCGCCGGCGTCCTGCGTTCGCAGCAGGGTCAGCCCGAGCAGCGACGCGGCCGCGGCCAGCACGTCCAGATGCCCGCCCGCCAGCAGCGCCCACAGCAGCAGGGGGTTCACCGACCAGAGCAGGTGCGCCCGGGCCCGGCGGGCGGGGTCCGAGCGCAGCAGCCGGTCCAGGCCGACGGTCACGGCGAGGAACGCGACCCCGTTCCACAGCTTCAGCCAGAGGATGATCGCCGCCGCCGAGGTGCCGCCGAGCCCGGCCGCCGCCCACTGCTCGGCGGTCGCCAGCGGGCCGTAGAGCGAGGGGTAATCGCGCCAGGTCAGGTTGGACAGGCTGCCGATCGGATCCCCGCTCCGGCCCAGATTCGCGGGCGTCATCACGTACGGGTTGTGGCCCAGCAGGGTGATCCGGCCGTACGTGGCGTAGCTGACGGTGTCCGTCGAGCCCGCCGGGGGGAGCAGGGCGAGGACGGTGACGGCGACGACCGCCACCGTGACCAGCAGCCAGGCCGGATAGCGCGCCCCGCGCGCCACCGCGAGCAGGCCGGCGGCCACGCCCGCGCCGCCCAGGATCGCGGCAGCCCACAGGCCGAGCGTCACCAGCGGGTCCGACAGGTGCAGCGGAAACTCCACCGGCAGCGGCCCGGTCGGCCGGGGCATCAGCGGAACCGGCAGGCTGTAGCGGGCCGCCGAGGCCACGATCATGATCAGGATTGAGCCGCCGATGCCGACCGCGGCCAGCCAGCCTAGTCCGGCCAGGCCGGGCCGCCCTCCGGTCGGCTGTTGATGACCTCCCCCGACTGCGGACATCTCTCGGTGCGGTACCCAGCCCGGTAGAGTCCGAACCTGGCCAGGACCGGCCCGGCGGGGGCCGTCCTCCGTCTGCCACCCGGTATCGGGGAGCGCGGTCAGCGGGGACGGCCCGCTACAGGCAGACCACGATGCCGAGCACGATGACGCAGGCCGGCGGATTGCCGTTCCCCGACTTCTTGGCCGGGCTCGGCGTCGGTGTCGGCGACGGGGTCGAGGACGGCTGCGGCGCCGGTGTCGACGTCGTCGTCGGGACCGGGACCGGCGTTCCGGTGGCCTGCGGGGCGGGCCCGCCGCCGCCGCCCGGCTTGCTCCCGCTACCCGGCTTGCTCGCGCTACCCGGC